>NZ_LAYY01000031.1 GCF_000986785.1 Mesobacillus campisalis
AAAATGTCACTGACAGAAGCTCTCAGTGCCCAAAAATCCGGTCCAGCCGGAAAAAGGTCACTGAAGGGAGCTCTCAGTGCCCAAAAAACCGGTCCAGCCGGAAAAAAGGTAACTGACAGGTGCTCTCAGTGCCCAAAAATCCGGTCAAGCTGGAAAAAAGGTCACTGAAGGGAGCTCTCAGTGTCCAAAAAACCGGTCAAGCCGGAAAAAATGTCACTGACAGAAGCTCTCAGTGCCCAAAAAACCGGTCAAGCTGGAAAAAAGGTAACTGACAGGTGCTCTCAGTGCCCAAAAATCCAGTCCAGCTGGAAAAAAGGTAACTGACGGGAGCTCTCAGTGTCCAAAAAACCGGTCAAGCTGGAAAAAAGGTCACTGACTTGACAGTCGCCCTCGGCGGAGCCGTGCGAAATTCCATTGAAATTGTCCCTTCCGGAATCTGGCCCGGGATGGCGCGTATAGTTAGAAGAAGGGGTGATTCAATGAACGAGTATGAGCTGAAGGTGTATGATGAGCTCATGGAGTGGCAGCGTAAAATGCGAAAAAAATCGGGTCTGCTTACAAGGGCGTCAAAAAAAGTGCAAACGAGGATCAATGGCATGATTCCCGAGAAAGTGCATTCGCTTATGACCGAAAGCATTAAGAATATGGTGAAAGCCACGCTTACGGGTTCAGGGCTGACAACTAAGAAGCAGCAGGGAACAGGCTTAGGGCTGAAGGAGAAGGACCAATTATTCCGAAAAAAGCTTGAGACTTACCGCAAAACTGCTGCCATAGAGGGAGCCGGCACCGGGGCAGGGGGGATACTCCTTGGGTTTGCCGATTTCCCTTTACTGTTGTCGATAAAAATGAAATTTTTATTTGAGGCAGCATCCATCTATGGTTTTGATACGTCGAAGTATGAAGAAAGGCTGTTTTTGCTATATGTTTTCCAGCTTGCGTTTTCTGGAGAAGAGACACGAAGGGAGACTTACGACCTTATCCGTGAATGGGAAGCTTGTAAAAACAGTCTTCTGGAGATGGACTGGAAAGAATTTCAGCAGGAATACAGGGATTATATCGATTTGGTTAAAATGGCCCAAATGCTGCCAGGCATTGGCGCGGTGGTAGGAGCGTACGCGAATTATAACCTCCTGGATCAGCTGGGTGAAACCGCCATGAATGCCTGCAGGCTGAGAATCCTTAAAACGCCCCCGGCTGCTCAGTAGCCGGAGGCGTTTTTTTATTTAGACCTTATGCGAGATTTCCCTGAAACTCGGCCTCTGAGGCGTCCCGGTTTTGATAACGGATTGCGGCTGTGCCAAGTGCTTTGGCGGCTATTAGCATGGCTTTCTCGTCAAAATCAAATTTAGGGTGATGGTGCGGGTAGGCTGCTTCTGTCCCATTGGGATTGGCACCGGTAAAGAAGAAGCTTCCTTTTACGTGCTGTAAATAATAAGCGAAGTCTTCGCCTCCCATTTGAAGTTCGCTTTCTTCTATCTTAGTGACCTGGGGCACCTGGGAAACAGATTCGATCAGGAATTCCGTTTCCGGACCATGGTTCACAACAGCCGGATATCCGCGGAAAAAGGTATAATCATAAGTGCAGTCATTTGCCAGGCATGTACCTTGAATGACCTTTTCAAGCTGATCCTCTATAAAACTCCGTGCTTCCTCGCTAAAGGTCCGGACTGTCCCGATAAGCTTTGCTTTATCGGCAATGACATTGAATGCGTTCTCGGCCATGAAGGAACCGACTGAAAGGACGGCAGGTTCAGTTGGATTAACTCTCCGGCTGACGATTTGCTGCAGGTTTATAACAAGCTGGGAAGCCGTGACAATCGCATCATTGGTTTTATGAGGCTGGGCACCATGCCCGCCTTTTCCCTGAATGGTGATTTCAAACCTGTCGGCCGCTGCCATGATCGGACCGATTCGATACTGGACTGTGCCCGTAGGCTCGCTGGCCCAAAGATGTGTCCCGAAAATCACATCGACTCCCTCGAGACAGCCATCCTCAATCATGGCGATTGCCCCTCCTGGAGCATATTCTTCTGCATGCTGATGAATCATAACGTATGTACCTGCCAGGCTTCCCTTCATTTCATTCAGCGCCTTTGCGAGCACCAGCAGGGTGGCGGTATGGCCATCATGCCCGCAGGCGTGCATGATACCGGGCACCTGTGATTTGTATGGAACGTTTTTTTCGTCCTGGATTGGAAGGGCATCAAAATCGGCTCTTAAGGCTACGGTCTTACCAGGTTTTCCTCCATGGATTTTAGCGACCACCCCGTTTCCGCCGACATTCCCCCTTACCTCAATTCCCAGTTTCTCATAGTAGGATTTGATATAGGCGGCAGTATTGACTTCCTGGAAGGATAATTCGGGATGCTGATGCAGATACCTGCGGATATCGACCATTTCTTCATATAAGTTGTCCAGTTTTCCAAATAAACTTTCTTTCAAATTGGAGCACTCCTTTCAAGGGGGCAAAACTATTTAGACAATTATAACATTTCCGTCCGATATGCAGGTAAAGAATTGCTGCTTACCTCAGTATCAAGCAGGAAATACAAGACAAAAAAAGCCTGGTGAGAAAACCAGGCTTGCTAAAGTTTTAAAATCGGCCAGACCACTTTAAATCAGGAACATGGCGACTATGGTTGTTACACCCAGCCCGACGGCGACTGGCAGCAGATTGCGCCTTGCCAGTTCGAAAGGGTCGACATTACAGATGGCGGCAGCGGGAATAAGAGCCCATGGTACCAGAGTGCCTCCTCCCACCCAAATGGCAGCAATTTGACCTAATGCCGTCAGTGTAGCTGCTCCCGCTCCGATGGCACTGGCAAAAATGCCGGCTACCGAACCGGCAAGGGAGATGCCGGAGAAACCGGAACCATCCAGTCCGGTTATCGCGCCTACCGCTGTCAAGGTTACAGCTCCTACTTCTTTGCTTAACGGCACGACAGATGCCAGAGCGATTCCAAGGTCATTGACAATGCCGTTTGAGCTTTCAGGCAGGAAATTGCCGATGATTTTTGTGAAGCCCGAGTCCCCAAGGTAAAAGAAAGCTGCAATGGGAATCACAGGACCGAACACCTTAAAGCCAAACTGAAAACCTTCGATTAAGTAACTTGTTGTTTCCTCAAGTCCCTTCCCTTTATGCGAGGCCAGGGCAATGACGAGGAGGATGAAAATGGCCGTGCCTCCTACCAAAGCGGTGGCATCCCCGCCTGTTAAATTGAGGGTGAACATTGCTGCAACATTGGAGGCAAATAAAACCGGAATCAGTAAGGCAAATGCTCTCTTCTGCTTTAATGTCAGCAAATAGCCATGTGTCCCAGTGCCCTCCAGGCTCTTGCTTTCCAAAGCATTTCCGGAGACCAGCCTTCCATTTTTCATATCCCTTTTTAAAAAGTAAAAGGCAGTGACAGTTGTGACAATTCCCATGACAATTATGAGTGGAATGCTGGCTTGAACGACCTCTCCAACAGGAAGGCCCGCTGCATCTGCAGTCAGTTTAGGTGCGGCCTGGATGACGAAGTCTCCTGAAAGCGCAATTCCATGTCCAAAAAGGTTCATCGCCATGGCTACTCCAAGAGCAGGGAGGCCAACCCGGAGCGCAACTGGCAGCAAGACCGCACCCATAAGGGCAACAGCAGGAGACGGCCAGAAAAACCATGAAATGACCATCATAAGCAGACCGATAACCCAGTAGGCAAGGGCGGGAGTGCGAATCAGTTTTGCGAAAGGAGAAATCATGACATCATTAATGCCTGAGACAGTGAGGGTTTTGCTCATGGCGACAATGATTGATATGATCAGAATGGTAGGGAGGAGTTCGGTAATCGCGAAAATGAAGCTATTGAATACGGAACTAATGGAGGAGCTCAAGGAGCCTTTAGCCACAATCGCGATCAGAAAAATGCCAACAATCGAGACGATTGAAGTGTCTCTTCTCATAATCATGAATCCTATAATCAGGAAAATGAAACAAACATAAATCCAATGAAGAGCAGTTAACTCTACGGCCATGGTATCCTTCCTTTTTTTCGTAATTCCGACATTAGGCGGATGGCCTGAATGAAGGTATTACAGAATATGTACGCTTTTGAAAGTGGGTTCCATAGCAGGAGAATTAAAGTCCAGAACCGGAAAAATGAATAAAGGAGGACCTGCACGGCCTCTCCTTTGAATACCTATTCTTCTTCGGCTATACTATACGTGGTGATATAGGAGGCACCTGAAAAAATGGTCTGAGGGTGTGCCCCTGAGTTCCCGCCAGGCTTTTGATGGGCATTTTGGAAGGAATCCGATTCTTTCCACCGTTCAAATGCCATCCTGTTTTCCCACGCCGTCAATATTACATAAGTGTTGGAAGAAAGGGGACGAAGGACTTTAAGGGCAGCAAAGCCAGGCTGGTTTTCAATTTTTCCCTGGCGATTTTTAAACCGGTACTCAAACACCGGTCTGCCTTCGTCCGTAACGGGAATATTGTTCATCACAATGAACTCCGCCTTGCTAAAGCTTCCAGCCGAATCAAGCACTTCGTATTTTCTTGGACTGCTGAAAACGGTATTTCCTTCTGTTTCATGTAGAAGCACAGATGACTCATCATCACCCATCAGCAGCATTTTTTCGCTTGGATGTTTATCACGGAGCTTTCTTAAAAATTCACTGGTTCCGGAAGTTAAATAGATTTTCAAACTAATCACCTCTGGGTAAAAATTTTAAGTCTATTATAACTCTTCCCTTCAGGCGGTGCCCATAAAAGGCCTTCACCCGGAAAAACGTCATTTTTATGACATTTGCTCCTTCCTGCTAGGAATAGGACCGTTAAAAAGGATATAGTGTAAATAGCATAATGAAGCATGTTATCAATTTTAAAAATAACAGATTATAGAGATATAGTTGAAAGGTGGATCACCTCGGATGAGCAGAATAATGAATGATACGTTTTTAAAAGCAGCAAGAGGGGAAAGGACGGACCATGTTCCTGTTTGGTATATGCGGCAGGCAGGCCGTTCGCAGCCGGAATACCGGGCCATTAAAGAAAAGTATTCCTTATTTGAAATTACGCATCAGCCTGAGCTTTGTGCTTATGTAACCAGATTGCCTGTTGAACAGTACAATGTTGATGCTGCCATCCTTTACAAGGATATCATGACACCGCTTCCGGCCATTGGGGTCGACGTGGAGATAAAGAGCGGAATCGGCCCGGTGATATCGAATCCAATCGTTTCGCTTGCCGATGTGGAAAAGCTGGGGGAACTTAATCCGGAGCAAGATGTTCCGTATGTGCTTGATACCATTAAAATTCTCACAGAGGAACAGCTTTCCGTACCCCTGATCGGATTCTCCGGCGCACCGTTTACGCTTGCCAGCTATATGATTGAAGGCGGCCCATCGAAGAATTACAATAAAACGAAAGCTTTCATGTATTCGGAGCCGAAAGCATGGTTTGCGTTGATGGACAAGCTTGCTGAAGTGATTGTTACATATGTAAAGGCACAGATTAAGGCCGGAGCACGGGCCATCCAGATTTTTGATTCATGGGTCGGTGCCTTGAATGTTCAGGATTACCGTTATTATATCAAGCCAGTTATGCATCGGATCTTCACACAGCTTAAGGAAGAAAATGTTCCCCTTATTATGTTTGGAGTCGGAGCAAGCCACCTGGCAAGGGAGTGGCATGATCTTCCTATCGATGTCGTCGGCCTGGACTGGCGCCTGCCAATTAGTGAAGCCCGGGAAATGGGCATCCATAAAACCGTGCAGGGCAACCTTGATCCGGCAATCTTGCTGTCTCCTTGGGAAGTGATTGAAGAAAGGGCGAAAGCCATCCTGGACCAGGGAATGGCACAGCCCGGATATATCTTCAATCTTGGACATGGTGTATTTCCTTCCGTCAATCCGGAAACGCTGAAAAGGCTGACAAGCTTCATCCATGAGTATTCCGCTTCCAAACTGGGCCGTTAATTTGGCACATCGGCAAAATAGAATGTGAATCAGGCTTAGCGCCAGGCTTCGGCGATAGTAGACAATGCACCGGGGAAAGGTTTCTCCCCCGGTGTTTGTGTCTGTTACCGTCCCGATCGAGGTGCTCATGCTTTTCAGTATTGAGACTGTAAAAAGAGGTGCAATAATGGCAAAGAAAAAAATGGGTTTGCTTGTAATGGCATACGGCACTCCATATAAAGAAGAAGATATTGAAAGATACTATACTCATATCCGCCATGGCCGAAAGCCAACCGACGAGATGCTGGAAGACCTGAAACAGCGCTATGAAGCAATTGGCGGTATTTCCCCGCTTGCTAAAATCACCCGGGAGCAGGCGGAGGGGCTGGCTGGCTACCTGAATGAAATCCAGGGTGAATATGAATTTAAAATGTATTTGGGCCTAAAGCATATCGAACCATTTGTCGAGGATGCGGTTAAGCAAATGCATGAAGACGGAATTCAACAGGCAGTCAGCATTGTTCTCGCGCCGCATTTTTCCACTTTCAGTGTGAAATCCTATAATGGCCGTGCCAAAGCGGAAGCGGAAAAGCTTGGAGGACCGGAGATTATCTGCGTTGAAAGCTGGTATGATGAGCCTAAATTCATTCAATATTGGTCAGAGCGTGTAAAAGAAACATATGATTCCATGCCTGTGGATGAAAGGGAAAATTCTGTTCTGATTGTATCGGCTCACAGCCTTCCAGAGAAGATTCTCCAGTCCGGCGATCCATATCCGCAACAGCTGCAGGAGACGGCGGAACTTATTGCCGAAGGTGCCGGGGTCAAAGACTTTGCTGTAGGCTGGCAAAGTGCCGGAAACACACCGGAACCATGGCTGTGCCCGGATGTACAGGACCTTACAAGAGACCTTTTCAATGAGCATGGGTATAAAGCATTTGTATACGTCCCTGCTGGCTTCGTAGCAGATCATCTTGAAGTTCTTTACGACAATGATTATGAATGCAAAGTAGTCACCGATGAGGTAGGCGCAGCCTATTACCGGCCGGAAATGCCAAATGCCCAGAAGGAATTCATTGATGCACTTGCAGCCATAATCCTGAAAAAATTGGCTTAAAGAGGACTATTACAGAAGAAAAGTAGGCGATAACCTTGGCAGTAGACAAGAAAAAGGTTGTCATAGCTGGTGGGGGAATCACTGGGTTGACAGCCGCATATTATCTGCAAAAATACGCCCGTGAGCATCAGCTGCCTTTGGAAGTAAAATTGGTGGAAGCATCAAGCCGGGTTGGCGGGAAGATGCAAACTGTAACAAAGGATGGCTTCACTATTGAACGGGGCCCCGACTCCTTCTTGGAACGAAAGCAAAGCGCTGCCAGGCTTGCAAGGGAAGTGGGACTCGGGGACAAGCTTGTCAACAATTCGGCAGGCAAGTCCTATGTCCTGGTCAGGGAACAGCTGCATCCCATGCCAGGGGGCTCCGTGATGGGAATTCCGACCGAAATCGGCCCGTTTGTCACAACTGGGTTATTCTCATGGCCTGGAAAAGTCAGGGCAGCGGCCGACTTTTTTCTGCCGCCTTCCGAGGCACAGGCAGACCAGCCATTGGGGACTTTCTTCCGCCGCAGGCTTGGAGATGAAGTAGTTGAAAATCTGGTTGAACCTTTATTATCGGGTATCTATGCAGGCGATATCGACCAAATGAGCCTGATGGCAACCTTTCCGCAGTTTTACCAAGTGGAACAGAAATATGGCAGCCTGGTGCGTGGGATGAGAAAAACTGCCCCTAAGGCAAAGAAGCCTTCTGAACCGGTATCTGCTAAGAAAAAAGGGATCTTCCTTACAGTTTCGACTGGATTGGAGTCTTTTGCTGACGCAATAGAGGCCCAGCTTGAACCAGGGTCTGTCCTTAAAAGCACAAGGGTGGACAAGGTAATGAAGGAAGGCGGAAGCTATTCCCTGCGTCTCAGCAACGGAGAGCAATGGAATGCAGATTGCGTTTTGGTGACTGCACCCCATGAGGCGGCTTTGCACATGTTTTCGGAGTACGAGTCCCTCTTTGACGGATTCAAGAATATGCCGTCCACCTCGGTTGCAACGGTATCGCTGGCGTTCCCGGCGGAAGCAATCAAACAGGATATCGATGGTACGGGATTTGTCGTCTCACGCAACAGTGACCATCGAATAACCGCTTGTACCTGGACACATAAAAAATGGCCTCATTCCACTCCAGAGGGAAAGGTCCTGCTCCGCTGTTATGTGGGCAGACCTGGGGATGAAGGAATTGTTGAACAGACAGATGCGGATCTTGTGAAAATTGTTCTTGAGGATTTGAACAAGACGATGAATATAATGGCTGAGCCAGAGTTTTCTGTAATCAGCCGCTGGAAAGAAGCTATGCCGCAATATCTGGTGGGGCATAAACAAAGGGTCGAAGAGTTGAATTCAGGGCTGCGAACGCAGCTTCCGGGAGTATATGTCGCTGGCAGTTCCTATGAAGGCCTGGGCATTCCCGACTGTATCGACCAAGGGGAAAACGCTGTACAACAGGTATTGGATTTTTTAAAACGATAGCATTCAGATAAAAAAGAAGCCAGCTGCGAATGCAGCTGGCTTTTCCATGGGCACTATTTAAAGGAATGTGACACAAGTGTGAAATTTCAGATAATAGCGGACGAAGAGTTATAGTTTAATATTTTCCGGGATCCATGCAGTTGTCGCATTTGCTACCGTAGCATTCGTGCTGCTCGCTCATTTTCTCGCCGCATTCTGTGCATTGCTTTGCTGGAAGATTCCGAAAAAATTCAACGACATTTTCAAGCATGTTAAAGACCTCCAAATTTTGTATTGTTTTGGTACAGTTATTAAGTTGTTTTTATTGTATTATAACAGCGATGGCGGTGTCAACCATTGTTTTATAACAAACTTAATTAAATGAAAAGATGGGCAAAATGGAGTATAGTGAATGTGGAAAATGAACTAGGGAGGAATGGACATGAAGCTGACGGTGATCGGCTGCTGGGGAGGCTACCCGAAGAGGAATGAAGCAAGTTCAGGTTATCTTTTGGAGCACGAAGGATTCAATTTGCTTATAGATTGCGGCAGCGGGGTGCTTTCAAAGCTGCAGAATTTTATACAGCCGGAACAGATTGATGCGGTGGTGCTGTCGCACTATCATCCGGACCACAATGCAGATATCGGGGTTCTTTACCATGCAAGGCTGATCCAAGGCTTCCTTGGTACGAAGCCTCCGGAATTGCCTATTTACGGACACAGCCTCGACCAGAAAGAATTCGCCAAACTTACATATAAAAAAACGATCAGGGGAGTTGCTTACCATCCGGAGCAAATCCTTGAGGCAGGACCTTTTAAGATCAGTTTCCTCCGGACTGTTCATGCGGTCCCTTGCTTTGCAATGCGGATTGAGGCAGGGGGAAAGGTATTGGTTTATACCGCCGATACTTCCTATAAAGAAGAATTCATTCCATTTGCGGAAAATGCCGACCTGCTTTTATGCGAATGCAATTTCTATGGGAATCAAAATGGCAAGGGTGCAGGCCATATGAACAGCTTTGATGCCGGCAGCCTTGCAGCAGCAGCCCAGGTAAAACAGCTAGTGCTGACACACCTGCCCCATTATGGAAGGCTTCAGCAGCTTGCGGAGGAAGCCGCTGAAAAATATAGTGGGGAAGTCCGCCTCGCAGAGGAAGGCCTCTCGATACCCCTATAAAATATGCTGTTCAAAAACACTGCTTTTAAGAAAGGAGACACATGATGTTATTTATCGATAATAAGGGCATTACCGACCCGCGAATAAACCTGGCGATTGAGGAATATGCCGTTAAGAACCTTGATATTAATGAAACCTATCTATTGTTTTATATCAATGAGCCCTCGATCATCATCGGCAAGAACCAAAATACAATAGAAGAAATTAATACAGAGTATGTCGAGAAAAACGGGATTCACGTAGTGAGACGGCTGTCAGGAGGAGGTGCCGTCTATCATGATCTCGGAAACCTGAACTTCAGTTTTATCACGAAGGATGACGGAGAAAGCTTTCACAACTTTAGAAAGTTCACCGAACCTGTCGTGGAAGCTTTGAAAAAAATTGGCGTCAATGCCGAGCTGAGCGGACGGAACGATCTTCTGGCTGAAGGAAGAAAGATATCAGGAAACGCACAGTTTTCAACGAAAGGAAGAATGTTCAGCCATGGTACTTTAATGTTCGATTCTGAAATCGACAATGTTGTATCAGCTCTGAATGTGAAAAAAGACAAGATTGAGTCCAAAGGAATTAAATCTGTCCGCAGCCGTGTTGCCAACATATCCGAGTTTTTGGCTGAAGACATGACGATAGAAGAGTTCAGAAGCCTGTTGCTGAAATATATTTTCGCTGGTGCTGATGTAGTTCCGGAATACATTTTGACACCAAAAGACTGGGAGGAAATAGAAAAACTCTCGAAGGAGAGGTACCAAAATTGGGATTGGAACTATGGCAGGTCGCCAAAGTTTAATTTGCAGCATTCCCACCGCTTTCCGGCTGGGCAGATTGATGCCCGATTCGAAGTCAATAAAGGCATCATTGCCAATTGCAAGATTTATGGTGACTTTTTCGGGGTTGGCGATGTCAAGGAGATTGAAGAACTGCTTACAGGAGTCAAATATGAAAAATCCAGTTTGGAGGCAGCTTTGGCAGATGTCAGGACCGAACATTATTTCGGGAATATTTCCAAGGAAGATTTTATCAAACTAATCTATTAGTACAAAAACACGGTGCCAAGCCTGGTGCCGTGTGTTTATTTTTATGAGCAAAGCCCGATATTTCTCTTGAATGCATAAACTTCTTTCAATATAATATATTTATAAAATTTTTAAAATATGGTGAATATTTCACCAGAAAAGGGGGATGGAGAATTGAATATTACTTCACGATTGCATGAAACAGCGTTAGAGCTTGGGGAAAAACCTGCCTATCACTTTATGGGGCAGACAAGTACATATGCGGAACTGGATGCAGCCGTCTCAAAATTCGCATCGGGACTAGTGCAGCTGGGAATAAGAAAAGGGGATCATATTGCCCTGCTTTTGGGGAACTCGCCTCATTTTGTCATCAGCTTATATGGTGCGTTAAGGCTGGGAGCTACAGTCATTCCGGTAAACCCAATCTATACGGCAGACGAAATTGGCTATATTCTTCATAACGGAGATGTCAAAGCAGTGGTCGGGCTTGATTTGATGGTGCCGCTGGCTGAGAAAATGTATGAAAAACTGCCGAATATTGCACACTATATCATTTGTGAGTCCGGGCAGCCTGAAGTGGATCAAGATGGCTCAAATCTTTCATTACGATCAAAAATGAAATCGTTTACAAGTGTACTTGCTTCCGGTGAGGCCAGTTTCAAAGGGCCGGAGCTGGATAAGGACGATACAGCCGTCATCCTTTATACGTCCGGAACGACGGGCAAGCCAAAGGGAGCAATGCTTACGCATGGAAATCTTTACAGCAACGCGATAGATGTAAGCGATTACTTGCGGATTGCGAAGGAGGACCGTGTCATTACGACATTGCCGATGTTCCATGTATTCTGCCTGACTGTTGCCCTCAATGCTCCATTGATGAATGGCGGAACACTCCTGATTGTGCCAAGGTTTTCACCAGGGGAGATTTTCCAGATAGCCAGGGACTTTCAGGCCACTGTATTTGCCGGTGTGCCAACCATGTATAACTTCCTTCTGCAGTATCCTGAAGGAAGGGCAGAAGACCTTCAATCCCTGCGCCTGTGCATATCAGGAGGAGCTTCCATGCCTGTTGCGCTTTTGGAGAACTTTGAAAGGAAATTCAATGTCAGGGTTTCGGAGGGGTATGGATTGTCCGAGGCCTCCCCGGTTACATGCTTCAACCCGCTGGACCGTCCGCGCAAGGCTGGCTCGATTGGCATGTCGATTGTCAATGTGAAAAATAAAGTGGTCAATGAATTAGGAGAGGAAGTTCCGGCGGACCAGGTGGGAGAACTGATTGTAAAAGGTCCAAATGTAATGAAAGGCTATTATAAAATGCCTGAAGAAACAGCCGCTGCCATTAAGAATGGCTGGCTTTATACAGGGGACCTTGCGAGAGTGGACGAAGAAGGTTACTTCTATATTGTCGACCGCAAAAAGGACCTTGTCCTGGTTGGCGGCTATAATGTGTACCCTCGTGAGGTGGAAGAAGTACTTTACAGCCACGAAGATATCGTTGAGGTCGCTGTAGTCGGTGTCCCTGACCCCAACTTCGGAGAAGCTGTACGCGCTTTCGTCGTCAGCAAAAAACCCGAATTGCGTGAGGAAGAATTGATCGAATTCTGCAAGGAACACCTGGCAAAATATAAAGTTCCAAGCTCGATAGACTTCCTTGAAGAGCTACCTAAAAATACAACAGGGAAAATCCTGCGACGTTCCCTCAAAGACCAGTTATTGCAAACCAAATAATGTAATCTGGAGCCCTGAAGAAGGATGCTTGAATCACATCCTATATGCTGGGCTTTTTTTTGTAAAGAAACGCAAGGGAATCTTTTCATCTGCCAGGCATTTACAGGACGAGTTCCAATTTTCTAAAAATTAATGAAAATTCACTTGATAACTAAATTGAAATAATATTATAATAGTTTAACAAATAAAAGCATAAAAGCGTTGAAGTAAAAGATAAATAGGGGGAAAAATACTATGCTGAAAAAAATGAAAGTAATGGCGGCAGCAGGGATTGCGGGAGCCTTGTTGCTCGCAGGCTGCGGCAGTGATGAGGCCGGAAGCAGCCAGGGAACGGAAGCTGAAAAGGAAGGCAGCAAAACCTTTAAAGTCGGGGTAACCCAAATCGCTGAACATCCATCCCTTGATGCGGCATTCGAAGGGTTCAAGCAGGCATTGGAGGAAAAGGGTCTTGAAGTTGAATACGATGTCCAAAATGCGCAGGGAGATGCCAACAACAACGCATCAATTGCCAATAACTTTGTCGGCGACAAGGTGGATTTGATCTTTGCGAACTCTACGCCAAGTGCCCTGAGCGCGCTTAACGCGACAAAAGATATTCCAATCGTTTTTACATCCGTTACTGACCCGCTGGGGGCCGGCCTTGTAAAATCGATGGAAAACACTGAAGGAAATGTAACTGGTACAACCGATACCCATCCGGAAGCAATTCCGAATACGGTGAAGTTTATGGATGAACAGTTTGAAGGCAGCAAAGTCGGCCTGATCTACAATTCCGGCGAGCAGAATTCGATAGCCCAGATCGACCTCGTAAAAAAGGCTGGAGAAGGTACTGACCTCAAATTTGTTGAAGCCACAGTTTCGACTACAGCCGAAGTAAAACAGGCAGCAGAATCCCTGGTCGGCAAGGTGGACATGATTTACATCATCACCGATAATACAGTCGTATCCGGCCTGGAATCCGTCATTATGGTCGCTAATGACAATGACCTCCCGCTGTTTGTTGGTGAATTGGATTCCGTGGCGAAAGGCGGGTTTGCCGCTTACGGTTTCGACTATAAGGATATCGGCTACGAAGCCGGACTCATGGCGGCCCAAATCCTTGACGGCGAAAAAACGCCTTCCGAATTGCCGGTACAATATCCGCAGAACCTGAAGCTGGTTATTAATAAAAAGGCAGCTGAAGAAATGAACGTTGAAATAAAAAGCGAGTGGGACAGCCAGGCTGAATACCTTGAATAAGTGATGATGACCTTCCCTGTCTGAATTCAGCCAGAAGTATCCCAACCGGACAGGGAAAGAAGCATCAAAGAAAGGAAGTTGATGATGCCTACAGCTATTTTTGGGTCGCTTGAAGCTGGCGCCATTTACGCACTTATGGCTTTGGGAGTGTACCTGTCATTTAGGATCCTGGATTTTCCTGACCTGACCGTCGATGGAAGCTTTGTTACTGGCGGTGCGGTTGCAGCGATATTAATAGTAGGAGGAGCCAATCCGTTTCTTGCAACAGCAGCTGCCATCGTGGCGGGCTTCCTCGCAGGGTGCATTACGGGACTTTTGCATACGAAAGGGAAAATCAATCCCCTCTTGTCCGGAATTCTTATGATGATTGCCTTATATTCAATCAACCTTCGAATCATGGGGAAATCCAATGTCCCGTTGCTTGCTGAGGAAACGGTGATGACGAAACTCTCGAATTTCTGGAAGGGACTTGGAATTGACGAGGCTCTCTCTTCGATTGGTTTTATACCAAAGACCTGGGCCATCCTATTTTTCATGGTCCTGCTGGCCTTCGCTGTTAAGGCAGTAATGGACTGGTTCCTGAAGACAGAGTTTGGCCTTGCGATTAGGGCAACCGGGGATAACGAAACAATGGTGCGCAGCTTTTCGGTGGACACCGATTTTTACAAAATTTTCGGTTTGGGTCTTTCAAATGCTCTTGTGGCTTTTTCCGGGGCATTGATTGCCCAGTACAACGGTTTCAGCGATGTAGGGATGGGCATCGGGATGATTGTAATCGGTCTGGCGTCCGTCATTATTGGCGAAGCTGTATTTGGGGCAAAAAATATCGTCAGAGCTACCGCAGCAGTAATTGGCGGTGCCATTCTCTACCGGATTATCGTTACTATGGCTTTAAGGGTCGAATTCCTTGAAACAGGCGATATGAAATTGATTACCGCATTGATTGTCGTGGGTGCACTGGTCCTCCCAAAAGCCATCGACAGGCAAAAGGAAAAGCAGCGCAAGCGGAAACGCCTAAAAGCCATGCAGGAGCAAAACCTCAACAGTGAAACCGGCGGAAGGGGGCAGAACCTTGCTGCAGTTGAATCAGATTTATAAAGTGTTTAACGAAGGAACAGCAGATGAAAAAGTGGCCATCAACCATGTAAACCTTCAGCTGGCTCCTGGAGACTTTGTTACCGTGATCGGAAGCAACGGTGCCGGGAAATCGACGCTGATGAGCGTCATATCTGGAAAGCTTTCTCCTGACGTTGGAAATGTGCTGATCAACGGAAAGGAAGTTACCGAAATGGCTGAACATAAGCGGGCCGCTTATGTTGGCCGGGTATTCCAGGACCCGATGGCCGGCACCGCCCCGTCAATGACGATTGAGGAAAACCTTGCAATCGCCTATTCCCGGATGAAACCCCGAGGTCTGGGGTTGGGAGTCAACCGCAAGCGGCGCGAGTTTTTTAAGGAAAAGCTTGAAAGCCTTCACCTTGGACTGGAAAATCGCCTAGAAGCAAAAGTGGGCTTGCTGTCAGGAGGGGAGAGGCAGGCACTGTCCCTCTTAATGGCAACTTTTACAGAGCCTAAAATCCTGTTGCTGGATGAGCATACGGCGGCCCTCGATCCATCAAGGGCAGAGCTGGTCACCCAGCTGACCAAGGAGATTGTCAGCCAGTACCAGCTGACAACCTTGATGGTCACCCATAATATGCAGCAGGCGCTTGAGCTGGGCAACAGGCTGATCATGATGGACCAGGGCCAGATTATATTTGAAGCACAGCCAAAAGAGAAAAAAGTATTGACGGTTGATAAGCTCCTGAACGAATTCCAGCGGATTCGCGGGGAGAAGATGAACAGCGACCGCGCTGTACTGATTTAGAGACAAAGGCACATGGTGATCCATGTGCTTTTCCTTTGTGAAAAAAGGGGCTTTTTAGGAGAGGGTGGATTGGAAACACTGAGAGGTCGTGTCACGTGTCAGTGCCCGAAAAAAGAGTCACTGACAGGTCGTGTCAGTACCCGAAATCGGCAGAGTGGGAGAAAAAGAGGCACTGAGAGGTCGTGTCAGTGCCCGAAATTGGTCGGAGGGGAGAAAAAGAGGCACTGACAGGTCGTGTCAGTACCCGAAATCGGCAGAGTGGGAGAAAAAGAGTCACTGACAGGTCGTGTCAGTACCCGGAATTGGTCGGAGGGGAGAAAAAGAGTCACTGACAGGTCGTGTCAGTACCCGAAATCGGCAGAGTGGGAGAAAAAGAGGCACTGAGAGGTCGTGTCAGTGCCCGAAATTGGTCGGAGGGGAGAAAAAGAGGCACTGACAGGTCGTGTCAGTACCCGAAATCGACAGAGTGGGAGAAAAAGAGTCACTGACAGGTCGTGTCAGTACCCGGAATTGGTCGGAGGGAAGAAAAAGAGGCACTGACAGGTCGTGTCAGTACCCGAAATCGGCAGAGTGGGAGAAAAAGAGTCACTGACAGGTCGTGTCAGTTCCCGGAATTGGTGTAGGAGGAGAAAAAGAGTCACTGAGAGGCAGCCTCAGTACCCGAAATCGGCAGAATAGGAGAAAAAGAGTCACTGACAGGCATCCTCAGTACCCAAAATCGACAGAACAAAAGAAAAAGAGTCACTGACAGGCAGCCTCAGTACCCAAAATCGACAGAACAAAAGAAAAAGAGTCACTGACAAGCAGCACCCAAAATCCCAAATTACCCGAAGAGGAGAAAACAGCCGTTCAAAAATATGGCAGAACTATGTATAATATAGCTTAATTGTTCGTTTTATTAATATATTCATTACTAGAATGCTAACAAAATCAACACGAGGGGTGTGATTCCTTTTGGAAAATGTGATGGCCATCGGCCGGGTTTCAGAATTTAAAAAGGGCCTGCAGGGGGGCATCAGTATTGCCATTGGGTATATGCCGATTGCGCTCACCTTTGGACTGATTGCCAAAACGACCGGTTTGACATTGGGCGAGACCCTTATGATGAGTTTGCTTGTGTTTGCCGGAGCGGCCCAATACATATCCCTTAGTCTTCTTGCCCAGGGAATAGGTATGGTTGAAATTGTCCTGACTACCTTTATCGTCAATATCCGTCACTTTTTAATGTCGGCCTCCCTGAATGAAAAGGCTGAAGATGATACGCCCGGGAAAAGGATGTTGTATTCATTCGGCATTACGGATGAAACATTTTCGGTTGCCGCCACACAGCCGGGCACTGTTTCCACAGGATATATGTTTGGCTTGACCCTTATCTCCTACTCGAGCTGGGTGGTTTTTTCAGGCGTCGGGTTTTTAATTGGCGCGGGTTTGCCGAAGACACTGCAGGAAAGCATGTCCATTGCTCTTTACGCGATGTTTATCGGCCTGCTTGTTCCTTCCATGAAAAAAAGCATCAAGGTCGTTTATCTGGCTGCGCTTGCTGCCTCTTTTAATACGGTCTTTACACTAGCCGGATTGATGTCCACAGGATGGGCCATCGTTTCAGCAACTCTCCTATCGGCCATCATTGTGGAAGCCGTCGAGGCGATGAAACCTGGAAAGAAGGTAGATGACCGTGAATAAGGAAATTGTGCTGATGATTATTGGGATGGGACTGGTAACCTATATTCCCCGCATGCTGCCATTCATTATGTTCAGGGGGAAAGAGCTGCCGCCATTTATCCAGGGAATCCTGAAAAATGTTCCCTATGCAACGCTTGGGGCGTTGATTTTTCCCGCAGTACTGTATATCCAGGAGGATATATGGTACGGTATTGTCGGTGCTGCCGCGGCATTTGCTGCCGCTTTTTTAGGGGCCAATGTGATTGTCGTGGTGATTGGCTCCATTGCCGTCCTTAGCGTCTACTCGTTTTTCTTCTAGTAAATCCAAAATGAAAAGGCATCGGGAATTATATTCTTGATGCCTTTTTGGCAATAGGGACAAAATTAGAAAAGCTGTCTTTCTTGTTCTATTTTGGGCTTATCCGCTTAAACTAGTCATATAGGGTCGTACGAAAAGGGGGAATAGCTGTGGCAAGAAAGATTGGCTTTTATGCGATGCTTGCCTATGTGGTTTATGGCTTTCTTGTTTACGGGTATCTATTTTATTTCGCCGATACAAGTTTGCCATTTGAATATCAAGGTTCGAGGGCAGACCCTGCTACCTTTATGAATGCACGGGAACTGATGCTAAGCGAAGAATATTCGAAGATCCGCAATTTGATGTTTTTCCTCTCCGCTCCATTGGAGTGGCTGATTTATTTGCTGATTTTGCTCCTGGGCCTTTCCAGGGCGTTCAAAAAATGGGGGCAGGAAACAACAAAGAACAAATTCGGCCAGGCTGCGATTTATGTAATCTGGCTATCCTTTTTCACGTTTTTGCTGACATTCCCATTAAGCTATCTGAGCTATAATCTTTCCAGGACGTATAATATCTCAACGCAGAGTTTTCCGTCCTGGATGAAGGATGAACTAATCGACTTTTGGGTCAGTTATGGAATGATGCTTGTCATCGTCTTTGTATTATATTGGCTGATTAATAAAAGCAGGAAATTTTGGTGGCTGTTCGCCTGGCTGCTTTCCATTCCGTTCACTTTGTTCATCATGTTTCTCCAGCCCGTAGTGATCGACCCGCTTTATAATGATTTTTACCCGTTAAAAAACAAGGAACTTGAAGGCAAGATTCTTGAGCTTGCCAGCAGGGCGGACATTCCGGCGGAGCATGTCTTTGAAGTCAATATGGCGGAAAAAACCAATGCTCTGAATGCGTATGTAACGGGAATTGGGACCAACTCCCGAATCGTTCTCTGGGACACAACGCTTAATAGGCTGAACGACGACCAGATCCTGTTCATCATGGCCCATGAAATGGCCCATTACGTTGAGAAGCATTTATATATTGGCATTGCTGGCTACCTGCTCCTGTCGCTTGTGGGACTGTATCTTACTGCGAGGGTGATGAACTGGGCAATTCAAGGGTATGGTAAGGATTTGAAAGTTGGCGATATCGGGGACATTCGTTCATTGCCCTTATTTCTAATGATCATTTCAATGCTGGCCTTTGCCGCCAGCCCATTATCCAATTTCGTATCCAGATATCAGGAGACAAGGGCGGACCGCTATGCGATAGAAATGACCGATCACCCTGAAGCCGCCATCACATCGTTCCAGGAACTTTCGCAGGCCGGCTTAAGCCAGGTCAATCCGCCTTTGCTCGTGAAAATATTCCGATATGGGCATCCCACCATGCTGGAGCGGATTTCAAGGCTGGAGGAATACGAAATCCAGAAGCGGAACAGGGAAGCTGAGAGCCCATGAAAATGGGCTCTTTGCATTCAGGTGACTGCCAGTTCCAGCGCCTATCCAGTTTCACTTGAATATCCGCGTTTCTTAAAAATAAAGATTCCCCCGCAGCAGCGGGGGATTTCGTTTTTTCCTATGTGCCGAACTGTCGGTTAAGGTCTTTTAATTCCTCTGTCAAAGTCAAGAAGAGAGGCTGATTCCGGTCATCAATCGCTTTGTCGATTTTAGCAAGCAGCTGTTTTTTCCGATGGGTGAGCTGAATTTCAGAGAGGAGCATATCAACATATAATTCCAGTACAAATGTTTCTTTTGCCTTAATCCGCTTCATTACGCTGGCCTTCATGATTTCAGAATACGACTTCTCTTTCACTGATCTTCACCTCTTATACCTTTTTTTTATTATATGGAGTTGGAGGTGAATAATCAACTAAATTATTTTAATTTTTAGAAAACTATTATTCGGGAAATTGTGTATAAATTTAGAACTTTTGATTTTGGTGGGTAAATCTGCCTGGAAACAATGATATGATGTATATTGGGTAATTAGTCCCGATAAGGAGAGGATGGCATGAATATAGAGCATAACCACATGGATGAGTATGAGATCAACCCGCTTACAATGATTATTTTCCCATTCCTTTACGGAAGCAGGGTTTTTTCAAAGGTAGTTGAAATGGAAGATGAATACATTTCGCCCTTAAAGCCACTTGACCTGGTAAAAAGGGGCTGCGAGTACAATCTTTCGGATTACGAAGCCAGGAAAAAAGCAACCAGAATGCTGACTGGGATCACACATAAAATCCCCATCGCCATAGACCCCTTTAGCTCCGTTTATTTTTTGCCAACCATATCGCCAACCAAAACAGGCTGCATTTGGGTTTCGCACGAGCACGTGCTGGATCACAGACGCCATGACCCGCATAGCACACGGGTTATCTTCAGGAATAAACAGGCCTTCATTCTTCCCGTCTCCTATAGCTCTTTTGAAAAACAGCTGCTTAGAACTTCGCTCCTAAGGACGAGGACTTTACAAAGAATGAAGGAAAATGAGAGAAGGGCAAGCTATCTGATAAGCGGCCGGAAAGCCCAGGAAGAAAGGCAGCCAGTTCTAATCAATGAAAGGTTTCTGTTTGACCAAAATGAATAAACGGCATAGACCCTCTTTTAGGGTCTTATTTAATTAAATTGGGAGTTTGCCTGTGCCTTTTAAACAGATAATGGATCATCAGCTCCTGTACTTTATTGCGTATTCTGGGGTTAAAATAATTATGATGTTCTTCGTACCCCCTGTAAAGGAACAGGTACATGGTGAAAGCCTCATCCTGCTTGACCTTTTCAACGCGCAGGCTGTTTTGCTTCATGTAGCTTTTAACCAGGGCCAATTCCCGCTGGATGGCTTTCATCGTTTCTTCAATCAATTCAAGGTAAGGTTTTTTTAGCTTGAAGGCGCTCTTTTCAACCACAATAAGATCACGGTCAAGAATGGTTAGCACCATTGGCAGGTAAATGGCCTGCTCCATGATATCACGGTCTTTTTCAGGTATCCTTGTCATCTGGGTTTGCTCCTTTTAAAATTCGGAACATATGTTCTGTTATTATATCGTACTGCATGGACAGGTTTGTTTTCAAGTGCTTTTAAATGAAGGGCTATCTAATTTACGTTTTTCCACCTCCTACGAAAAAATTCACCAAACAAAATCTTTTTCGAAGAAGGGAAAATATTTCTGTTATCGAAATATAAGAGCAAAAGCGGCAAAGGAGGAAACGACATGGAATCTAAAAAACTTGCCCAACCCGAGGATTTGCTGGAATTAAAATCGGTCACTGACCCGCAAATGTCGCCGGACGGGAAAAAATGCGCCTATGTTCAGACAGAAATTGTCAAAGGGAAAAACGACTATGCCTCTAACTTATACATATTGGATCTTGCTGGAAACTCAGGGCCAAAACAATGGACGTTTGGAAATGTCCGCAATCATTCGCCGAAGTGGTCTCCGGATGGCACAAAGCTTGCATTTGTTTCAACGAGGGAAGGAAAAGCCCAGGTTTTTGTACTTGAGGCTGGAGGAGGAGAAGCAAGGAAGCTGACTTCCTGCCCTCATGGCGCAAGCGGGCCCATTTGGTCGCCCGACAGCAGAAGAATTGCTTTTTCAGCACATCTGAAACCGGGAGAAGAGTTGATTTCAGAGAAAGAAGAGGATAAAGAAAAGAAGCAGCCCGAACCTCTCGTTGTGGATAAAATGAAGTATAAGTCAGATAGTGCCGGATTCTGGGATGGAACTTACAAGCAGGCAGCGGTTGTGGATGTGGCAACCCGCAAAACAGTACTTCTTACTAAAGGAGAGTGTGATAGCCAGGCTGATAGCTGGTCGCCGGACGGAGAATGGGTGGCGGTGTCAGGGAATCCGAATAAAGACCAGGATCTCTCTTTCCTCAGTGATATACGCCTCATTCAGATTGAATCGGGGAATGAAACGGTGATAACTAATGGCGGAGGATATTTTGGGGACGCGTCCTTTTCTCCGGATGGAAAGTATCTTGGCTATCTTGGCCATGAACGTGAATTTGAGAATGCGACCCTTGTAAAACTGTGGCTTTATGAGCTAGAAACCGGAATCACCACTTGTGTGACAGATGGGCTCGACATCCATGTCGGCGATGCCATGGTCGGTGATTTCCAGCAGGGAGCCAAGGTGCCGGGAATCCTGTGGGGCAAGGAGGGAAGCTTTTACTTCCTGGCTTCCGATAATGGGAATACGGTAATTTATTATGGGAATGTCAATGGGGAGGTCTATCCGGCCTTGCTGGATGACCAGCATGTATACGGCATGTCGCTTGATCCCCGGAAGCAGGAGATTGTAGCGGCCATCAGCAGGCCGTCACTCCCCGGCGAATTATTCAAACTTGAGGTGACGACAGGGCAGCTAAAACAGCTGACGGCAGTCAATGAGGCTCATGTCCGCACTCTAAAACTGAGTGAACCGGAAAGAATACAATTCGGCTCCAGTGACGGCTTGAACCTGCATGGCTGGCTGCTCAGGCCGACCATATTCCGTGAAGGGGAGAAATATCCGCTTGTGGTTGAAATCCACGGAGGGCCGCACGCCATGTATGGCAACACATATTTTCAGGAACTTCAGGTCCTTGCGGCAAAGGGCTATGCGGTTTTGTATATAAACCCTAGAGGAAGCCACGGTTATGGGCAGGATTTCGTTGATGCGGTAAGAGGCGATTACGGCGGTGGGGATTACGAAGATATCATGGCTGCTGTCGATTATGCGCTTCAAACGTACTCCTTCCTGGATGGAAACCGTCTGGGCGTCACGGGCGGCAGCTACGGCGGCTTCATGACGAACTGGATTGTCGGGCACTCGACCCGCTTCAAGGCGGCTGTTACCCAGCGGTCGATCTCAAATTGGATCAGTTTTTACGGTGTCAGCGACATCGGATATTATTTTACGGAGTGGCAGATAAAGGCTGACCTCGAGAACCTGGACAAATTGTGGAAGCATTCTCCGATTGCCTACGTTGACAAGATCCAAACTCCGCTCCTGATTCTGCACAGCGAAAAAGATTACCGCTGTCCCATCGAACAGGCTGAACAGCTTTTTATTGCTCTTAAAAGGCAAGGCAAAAAGGCTAGGCTGATACGGTTCCCCGAATCCAACCACGAGCTTTCGCGCAGCGGCAAGCCTGACTTTAGGCTGCAGCGGCTAGAATATATAGCAGGCTGGTTCGAAGAGAATTTAAAATAAGAAAGGATTCCGCAAAGTTACCGGCTTTGCGGTTTTTTTAGCAAAGGCAAAAAAATTTGGCAGAACAGGTTAAGCAAGGGCAAAAAGAAGGAAAATAAGAGAAACAGTAAATGAAACCTTTGAAAGGGTTTTAATGTCAACATATATATCTAACAAAATGGATGGAGGAAATTTGATGAGAGCAGAGCGCCATGAGAGAAAAAAGCGGAAAGGCCGGCGGAGAATCAGATGGGCATCTGTTCTGATTGTTCTTTTCCTCCTGGGGGGAGCAGCCGGCCTGTATGCCTATCTCCAATATCGGTCGGGAGTCGCAGCATCCCAGCAAGTAGTGGGGGAAAAGCCCGAGGAGTATCCTTTTGAAGGAAGAAGGGATGAAAATGGCTTGACGAATATCCTCCTTCTGGGGAGTGATTCCAGGAAAGGGGAAAAGGCGCGTACGGATACGATCATGATTGCCAGCTATAATCCTGATAAAGGAACCTATAAGCTCGCTTCCATCATGCGTGATACGTACGTAGGCATTCCGGAGCATGGGGAAAATAAAATCAATTCAGCATTTGCATATGGCGGTCCGGAACTGGTGCGCCAGACCATTAAAGAAAATTTTGATGTGGAACTTCAATATTATGCAATTGTTGATTTTAAAGGATTTGTCAATGTAATTGATACTGCTTTCCCCGATGGTGTTGAAGTGGAAGTTGAAAAACAGATGTCTGACAATATTGGCGTAACGCTTGAACCTGGCGTTCAAAGGCTGGATGGAGAGCATTTGCTTGGGTATGTCCGGTTCAGGCAGGATGCGGTAGGAGACTTTGGCAGGGTTGAGAGGCAGCAAAAGGTCATCAAGGAAGTAGGAAACCAGTTTGCAACCTTCCAAACAGTGCCCAAGCTTCCCAAGCTCGTCGGAGTAATTACTCCCTTCGTCAATACAAATCTAAACACAAGGGATATGATCTCAATCGGCAAAGGGTTCCTGTCCAAGGATAGCCGGAATGTTGAAACACTTAGGATTCCGGTAGAAGATTCCTACCAGGATATGCGGGTAAGCGGGGCCGGTCTTGTTCTGTCCATCGACCTTGAGCAAAACCGCGAGGCCTTGAAACAATTTTTATATGAGTAATTTGCCATCTGCTTTTTTTAGGAATCAAAAAAGGTGTACAATGGGTATGAGGCTTACATACCCTCTTCGCAATAAAGGAGAATTCAATGGATTTGGAATTTCTGAAGGAATCGATCACACTAGAAAATTTAATGGATTTAATCGGTCAATACCGGGCTCTTGGGCCTTTTGCGGGAATCCTTCTCCCCATGCTGGAAGCGTTCCTGCCGTTTCTGCCTCTCTTTTTGTTCGTTATGGCCAATGCCAACGCGTTTGGTCTATGGCTGGGATTCCTTTTTTCCTGGATTGGGGCCTGTACAGGAGCCATGCTGGTTTTTTGGCTCGTCCGTAAATATGGACAAAGGCGGATGCTGCAATTCTTGCAGAGGCACAAGCAGGTACGGAAAGGGATGAACTGGGTGGAGCGCCATGGATTCGGCCCGTTATTTCTGCTGCTGTGCTTTCCTTTCACTCCCTCTGCCCTTGTAAATATCGTGGCAGGCCTGTCTAAAATAAGTCTGCATCAATATATGCTCGCCGTTATGGCCGGCAAAATGGTGATGATATTTACCATCAGTTTCGTTGGCCATGATATTCGTTCACTTATCACGCAGCCGGTTAGGACAGCAATTGTTGGCCTGATTATATTCGCTCTTTGGTATGTAGGTAAGTTAATTGAAGTAAGAATGAATATGAGTGTTGATAAGGACCATGCTGAATAGCTCGCAAAAGAAAGTCGAGGTTGAATAAAGAGGCGGTGGTTTCAGGTGAACGATGGATTGAAAAGTGAAAGTGCACAGTGGCTGAAGGCTGCAGCGGCAGGAGTCATCATTTTCGCGTTTATTCGCATATTCTTTTTCACCAGTTATATTGTTGAAGGAGAATCTATGATGCCTACGCTGGAGGAAGGCAATAAGCTGGTTGTCTATAAGATTGGCTTTCAGCCGGAAGAGCTGGAGCGGTTCGATGTAATTGTCTTTCACGCGAATAAAAAGGAAGATTATGTTAAAAGGGTCATAGGCCTTCCCGGTGATGAGATTGAATATCGGAACGATGAACTGTTCATTAACGGCAAGAAAGTAGATGAGCCGTTCCTGGAAAAATACCGGGCCAAAGCTTTTAATGGCTCTCTGACAGGAAACTTTACCCTCGAAGAAATCACTGGGAAGAAAAAGGTCCCGGAAGGGCAGCTCTTTGTAATGGGCGATAATCGCCATGGCAGCTGGGACAGCCGCCACTTTGGCTATATTCCTGTTAAGGAAGTTGTAGGGAAAGTAAATCTCAGGTATTGGCCGCTGGAAGAATTGGATATGTCATTTTAGTGCATCCGGAGGGATGCATTTTTTAATAGCAGAATGCAGATTACGGGTAAACACGGTTTGTGCTGGAAAAAAAGTAACTGATAGGCTGCCTCAGTGCCTCTTTTTCGGTAAACTCTCGGAAAAAGGTATCTGACAGGCTGCCTCAGTACCTCTTTTTCGGTAAACTCTCGGAAAAAGGTACCTGACAGGCTTTCTCAGTGCCTCTTTTTCGGTAAACTCTCGGAAAAAGGTACCTGACAGCCCTCCTCAGTGCCTCTTTTTCGGTGAACTCTCGGAAAAAGGTACCTGATAGGCTGCCTCAGTACCTCTTTTTCGATGAACTCTCGGAAAAAGGTACCTGATAGGCTGCCTCAGTACCTCTTTTTCGGCGAACTCGCTCAAAAAGGTACCTGACAGCCTCCCTCAGTGCCATCTTTACAGCACCCCTCCGCAAAAAGGTACCTGACAGCCCGCTCGCCCCCATTTTCCGCTCGCCCCCAACTGACACAGCAAATTGGCAGAGGTTTTAATAAAGATGAGCATGCTGATTGAGATTCAACGGGCCCCTGCTTGGGTAAATCAATTAAAAAGAGAGGAGCTGCATGAATGGAAGAACAAAAAAGAACCTACTATGTAAGTATCGCCAGCGGGGAAATTCTGGAGCAGGCAGCGGAACCGGAAGGGCAATTTAAAATCAGGGCAACAGATGAGGAAGTAAAGCATCTTAAAGAATTCATGGTTGACAATTATAAGGCGGACTGGAAATCTTTTTGGGAGGCGCATGTTCCTTTCAAGCAGTATCATACCAATAAAACCAACCCCGAGTATGATGATACGATGAAGGAAATGTACGCTATGATCTATGAACTTGGAGATGAGGAGACCAGACAGCATATTTCCAGCATGGGTTATGTTGGAAGCGACAATTTGGACTAAGGCTGAAAAGGATTGGGCGACGAATGCCCAATCCTTTTTATTGCCCATTTTCAGGAGCGTACTGTCCTTCCTTTTAAAAGCAGATAGCAGATTCCCAAATTGCCGGTGAAAATGGCGGACAGGAGCAGGAGAACGTCGAAGAAGCCGAAGAAGGAGGCAATTCCGGGTGCCAGGCTGGCGCCTGAAAGCAGGATAAAAGAGTACAGGGAAAGCGCCTTTGCCCTATTGTTTCCGGCAAAAGTGCCAATTAAGGTTATGACTGTAGGAATGGTAAGCGAGATGGAGGAAACAAATAGGATCGAGAAAATAATCAGGCCAGCATTTGTATGAAATAGGGCCATGGCGGAAACGCTGGCCGCGCCCGCAGCAAGCCCGGCAGCCAAAGTTTTAATTTCACCGGCTTTTTCAATTAATTTTCCAGTAAAAAGGGATACGCAGGCTCCAATCAATCCGACTGTCCGTATCAGGAAGAGATCGGCCTCAGAACCGGTAAAGAATCTCCCGAGGGCATCATAAAAGGCAATCACTGAAAAGAGAAGCGTAAAAGAGACAAGATAGCATTTAAATAAGTAAGGGTTTCTGAGCAGGGACCGGAACACAAGAAACATAGATTCCTTTTCCAGCACGGGTGCAGGAGAGGCGGGCAGAAGGAGGAAAGCCAGCGAGAATAGAATTAAGTAGCAAACAGCAAAAAAGTGAAACACACTGGTCCAGGAAAGCCAGGCAGTCAGGAAGGCGCTGACAAGCTGTCCGAAAATGCCCGCAATCAGAAATCCTGTATTGATCAGGACGACAAGCATCGTACGCTGTTTAACTGGAAAGGCATCGTAGGAGTAGGCAAACACAACTGAAGCAAAGGAAGCAAGCGTAAACCCCTGGATGGAGCGGGTTATCCAGAGGCTCTCTGGTCCAGAGGACAATCCGACGCAAGACGTCGCCAGTGCGGAGGCAAGGAGTCCGAAAACAAGCACTTTCCTCAACCCTGTGTACGATGACAGCATACCAAGGGATAGAAGCCCGCATGCATAAAAGCAGGTAAACAGGCTCCCCGCCAAGACGACATCACCAGCAGGGATGCCGAGGTCTTTGGCAATGATTCCATAGATGGGGACCAAAGTATAAATATTGCTTGCCACCAGGATGGCACAGGCTGTCAAAAGAACAAAGCCAGTTGGCAGATTTGCTTTTGAGTACATAGTATCACCTAGGATAAGGTATGCGAATGAACCTGCTTTTGAAGGTTGTTTTTGGCAATACTATTTCGCATTAATCATCACCGGGTTATGGTATCATCAATTAATAGAAACATAGGTTAAAAGGAGGAAGAGATATGGCTGTTCGCTTTGTATTGGGGCGTTCCGGGAGCGGCAAGACGGAACTCTGCTTAAAGGAAATTGTCGGCAAGCTGACTGAGGAACCGGCAGGAGATCCGATTGTCTACCTTGTGCCCGAGCAGATGTCCTTCCTGTCAGAATATCGGCTGTCGACAACTCCTGGCCTTGGGGGCATGATCCGGACCCAAGTCTACAGTTTTCCCCGGCTTGCCTGGAGAATCCTTCAGGAAACGGGCGGATTTACCCGTTATCACCTAACCAGTGTCGGGGTCAGCATGATGATCAGGAAAATCATTGAAGATAAAAAAGACGAATTGAAAATTTTTCAGCGCACTGCTGATAAAAGTGGCTTTATCCAACAGATGGAACAAATGCTGATTGAATTTAAGCGCTATGCAATCAAGCCTGAAGACCTTGCTTCAGGTCCTGGCGGGGAAACCGGAGACAAGGCGCTCGGTGAAAAGCTCCATGACCTGGAGATCATCTACCGCCAGTTTGAAGATGAACTATTCGGCAAATACATTGATTCGGAAGATTATTTCCGCTTGCTGGCGGAAAAGATTCCGGCTTCACAGTATCTAAGAGATGCCGAAATTTATATTGATGGTTTTTATACTTTTACCCCGCTGGAATACAGGATCATCGAGCAGCTGATGAATACTGCCAGGCGTGTTACCATAGCCCTGCCGCTTGACCGTGCATTTAAGCATAATGGGCCGGATGAACTGCACCTGTTCAGGCTTACCGGGGAAACCTGCCGGACTCTGCATGAAATCGTCCAGGCAAACGGAATTGAACTCGAGGATGAGGTGACCCTATCTGGCCAGCTCAGGTGGCAGGATGAGTCGCTTAAGCATCTCGAGAGTGCTTTTGAGTCGCGCCCTGCAAACCCCTATCAAGCACGGGCAAGTATCCATATTGCCGAAGCCGCAAACCGGCGGGCCGAGGTGGAAGGAATTGCCCGCAAAATCCGGAGCCTTGCCAGGGAACGCGGATTCAGGTATCGGGATATGGCTATTCTGACCCGGAATGGACAGGATTACCGGGATATTCTGGAAACGGTATTTACAGATTATGAGATTCCTTACTTTATAGACCGCAAGAGCACCATGCTCAGCCATCCGCTTATTGAACTGGTGCGCTCAAGCCTTGAAACCGTAATTGGAAACTGGCGGTATGAGCCAATTTTCCGGGCGATAAAGACGGACTTGTTCTTTCCGCTGGGAGCGAGCATCGAGAAGGAACGAGAGCGGATGGATGTCCTTGAAAACTATGTGCTCGCCTATGGCATTCAGGGGGATAAATGGACAAGGAAGGATCCATGGGTTTACAGGCGCATCCGGGGACTTGAACACTCGGAGCAGGTACAGACAGATGCCGAAAAAGAGAGGGAAGAGCTATTGAACCGGCTGCGGGGCATGATTACTGCCCCACTGCAGCGAATGGCCCGGCGTCTTAAGCGGGCGGATAATGGGCGCAAACTTTGTGAAGCCGTCTACCTTTTCCTTGAAGAACTTAATATTCCCGCAAAGCTGGAAGAATGGCGGCTTGCAGCCGAATCGAAGGGAAGGCTGGTGGAAGCGAGAGAGCATGACCAGGCCTGGAATGCGGTCATTGAGCTGCTTGATGAGTTTGTGGAGATGCTTGGAGAAGAAGAAGTGTCCAAAGGCCAGTTCATGGCTATTCTGGATGCCGGATTTGAATCCTTGAATTTCTCGCTCATTCCTCCTGCGATCGACCAAGTCCTTGTGGCTGACCTGGAAAAATCCAGGCTTGCTGACATTAAGGCTGCTTTTGTTATCGGAGTGAATGAAGGTGTGCTCCCCGCCAAGCTGACTGAGGATGGAATTCTTGGCGACGATGACCGCGAAGCTCTGCAGGAAGGGGGACTGCAGCTAGGTGCCACCAGCCGGCAAAAGCTACTTGATGAGAACTTCCTGGCATATAAGGCGTTCACAACTCCTTCCGAACTGCTTTATGTCAGCTATCCGATTGCCAATGAAGAGGGCAAGGCGCTGATTCCATCGTCTTACATCAAGAGAATGGAGGATTTGTTCCCTTACCACATCAGGCATGTTTTTACAGCTGACCCCTCCGAGTTATCAGAGCTGGAGCAGCTTGAGTATGTTTCGGGCGAAAATACGGCGCTGAGCTACCTTGCATCCCAGCTCCAGCTCAAGAAACGGAATTATCCCATCTATGATCTATGGTGGGATGTTTATGATTACTATATGGGAAGCACCCGCTGGCAGGAAACAGCAAGCAAGGTATTAAGCAGCCTGTTTTATGAAAACAGTCCTCAAAAGCTGTCCGAAAAGGTCAGCACCGAGTTATACGGCGAAGAAATACAGGCCAGCGTATCGAGAATGGAGCTTTTTAACAGCTGTGCGTTCTCGCATTATGTTCAGCATGGTTTGCGGCTTCGGGACCGGCAGATTTTCCGCCTGGAAGCTCCAGATATCGGGGATTTATTCCATGCCGCTTTAAAATACATTGCCGAAACAGTGATGAGGGAGAACTTATCATGGGCCAGCCTGACAAGGGCACAGTCCGAGGAGCTTGCGAAGGAGGCGGTGGAGAAGCTGGCTCCAAGGCTTCAAAACGAAATCCTGCTAAGCTCGAACCGGCATCATTATATTAAACAGAAACTCGAAAAAATCATCAGCCGTGCATCCATCGTCATGAGCGACCATGCAAAGGCAAGCGGCTTCTCGCCTGTTGGGCTTGAGCTAGGGTTTGGGCGCCAGGGGACACTTCCGCCGCTGGGCTTTACCCTGAAAAACGGGACAAAAATGGAACTGATGGGACGGATAGACAGGGTCGACAAAGCGGAGGATAACAGCGGAATGTACCTCAGGGTTCTTGATTATAAATCAAGCGAGAAAGAGTTGAACCTCACGGAGGTTTATTACGGACTTGCTTTGCAGATGCTGACGTACCTGGATATTATCATCACCCACTCGCCGCTGATTGCCGGAAAGGAAGCGGACCCAGCAGGGGTCCTCTATTTCCACGTCCATGATCCAATCGTGAATGCGTCGAGAATGCTGTCGCTGGATGAAATTGAAGAGGAAATCATTAAGCAGTTCAAGATGAATGGACTACTGCTGGCTGATGAAAATGTCATTAGAATGATGGACCGCACACTCGACAGTGGATCAAGCTCCCAAATCATCAGCGCCGGCTTCAAGAAAGACGGCAGCATGACAAAGGCTTCAAAGGTGGCAAGCCATGAGGACTTTGATCATTTACGGCGGTTCGTACGGCAAAAATACATCGAGACAGGGAATGAAATTGTCAGCGGCATTGTGGATATTGCGCCATTTAAGCTAAAGGACAGGCTGCCGTGTACCTTCTGTTCCTTTAAGTCCATCTGCCAGTTTGACAGAACCATTGAAACGAACGAATTCAGAAAGCTTGTCCCGAAAAGCAAGGAAGATATCCTTGAGGCGATCAGAAAGGAGGAGAACCTGATTGACTAGCATGAAAATCCCGCCTAAACCGGAGGGAGCTACCTGGACAGATGACCAGTGGAAGGCGATTATGGCAAAAGGACAGGATATTCTCGTTGCGGCAGCCGCTGGATCAGGCAAAACAGCGGTGCTCGTAGAGCGGATTATAAAAAAGATTACTTCTGAAGATGCTCCGCTGGATGTCGATGAGCTTTTGGTCGTAACCTTTACCAACGCTTCCGCTGCCGAAATGCGCCATCGCATTGGGGAAGCCCTGGAAAAGGCGATCGACAGCCAGCCGGGCTCTGCCCATTTGCGAAAGCAATTGAGCCTTCTCAACCGGGCTTCCATTTCGACCCTTCATTCCTTTTGCCTTGAAGTCATCCGCAAATATTATTACCTGATTGATGTGGATCCCGGATTCAGGATAGCCGACGAAACGGAAGGGCAATTATTAAGGGACGAAGTGATAGATGAATTATTTGAGGAAGAGTACGGCCGGAAAGACAATCTTGCCTTTTTCAGGCTTGTTGATACCTTCACCAACGACCGAAGTGACGAAGCCTTAAAAGACATTATTCTTGAACTATACGACTTTTCCAGGTCCAATCCTTCCCCGGAGGGCTACTTGGATTCCATCGCTTCGATGTATGACACGGCGAGCGGCGCTTCGATTGATGACCTGCCTTTCGTCCAGTCCTTAAAACTTGATTTGGAACTGCAGCTACAGGGAGCGAAACGGCTGCTTGAGCAGGGTCTGGAATTAACGAAGCTGCCCAATGGCCCAGCACCGCGAGCAGCAAATTTCCTTGAAGACCTTGCGCTTGTGGAGTCCTTGATATCTGCTCAGCAAGACTCCTGGATGGCCCTTTACGAAATGATGCAGAAGGTGGATTTTAAGCGGGCAAAAGCATGCAGCCCGAAGGAATACGATAAGGACCTGATTGACAAGTCAGGCAAGCTAAGGGACAAAGCGAAAAAACTGGTGCAGGAAATGCAAGCGGAGCTCTTTTCACGCAAGCCGGCCAGCTTCCTGAGAGATATGGAAGAGATGAAGCCTGTCATTGAGACACTGACAAGGCTGGTGAAGATATTTGGGGAACGGTTCGCCGCTTTAAAACAGGAAAAGGGCCTGGTCGATTTTTCAGACCTCGAGCATTACACCCTGAACATTCTTTCCGACGCAGGCCAAGCAGGAAGGCAGCTTGTTCCTTCCGAGGCCGCATTGAACTATCGCAAAAAGTTCAAGGAAGTGCTAGTCGATGAATATCAGGATACCAATATGGTGCAGGAAGCAATCCTGCAGCTTGTCACGGCCGACGGGGAACACAGCGGCAATCTCTTTATGGTCGGCGATGTCAAACAGTCGATTTATCGTTTCCGGCTGGCTGAACCAAACCTTTTCCTCAACAAATACAGCCGGTTTACCGCCGACGGGGACGGAATAGGGCTTAAAATTGATTTGGCGAAAAATTTTCGGAGCCGGGGGGAAGTGCTCGATGGAACGAATTATCTGTTCAAGCAAATCATGGGAGTACGGGTTGGTGAAATCGACTATGACGAGAATGCCGAACTGAAAAAAGGTGCTCCTTATCCTGATGAGCCATTTCCAGTAGAACTCCTGCTCATCGATCAGGAAGGAGCTGCACTGCCGGAGGAAGAGGATGGGCAAAAAGAAGGCTTTGATGCCGAAGAGCTTGAGCAGTCCCAGCTGGAAGCGAGACTGATGGCCAAGAAGATCAGGGAAATGATTTCGGAGAGAAGACCTGTCTATAATCCGAAAAACCAAAGTGGGGAGCCAATAAAGTATCGCGATATTGTCATCCTTGTCCGTTCCATGACATGGGCGCCACAGTTTATGGAAGAGTTCAAGCAGCAGGGGATTCCTTCTTATGCGAACTTATCAACCGGCTATTTCGAAGCGACGGAAGTGGCCATCATGCTTTCCCTTCTGAAGGTCCTGGATAACCCGTTCCAGGATATACCGCTGGCATCTGTGCTGCGCTCGCCGATTGTCGGGCTAAATGAAGAGGAGCTGGCCATTATCCGGATCCACGATAGAAAAGGAAGCTATTACGATGCTCTTGCTGCCTTCTGTGCGCGGCCTGCAGGCGAAGGACATGAGGAACTTTATGAAAAGGCCAGGCCGTTTTACGACCGTCTCAGGGAGTGGAGGACAAAAGCCAGGAAGGAAGCTGTTTCGGATTTAATCTGGCATCTGTTCCGTGAGACCCGCTTTTATGATTTTGTCGGCGGGATGCCTGGAGGGAAGCAGCGGCAGGCCAATCTGCGAGCTTTGTACGACCGGGCCAGGCAGTATGAATCCACTTCTTTCCGCGGCTTGTTTCGCTTCCTCCGTTTTATTGAACGAATGCGTGACCGCGGGGATGACCTTGGTACTGCAGGCGCCATCGGGGAGAAGGAGGATGTGGTCCGGATTATGACCATCCATAGCAGCAAAGGACTGGAGTTTCCGGTTGTTTTTGTAGCGGGGTTGGCCCGCCAATTCAACACAATGGATTTGAAGAAGCCATTCATGCTTGATAAAGAGTATGGATTTGCGTCCAAGTACGTGAACCCGGATAAGCGAATTTCCTACCCATCCCTGCCGCAGCTGGCTTTTAAGCGAAAGAAGAAAATGGAAATGCTGGCTGAGGAAATGCGCGTATTGTATGTGGCCCTTACCCGCGCCAAGGAGAAGTTGTTTCTGTTGTCTACAGTGAAGGATGCCCAAAAGACGATTGAAAAGTGGTCCCAGGCGGCAACCCAGCCCTATTGGCTGCTCGAAGACTATTTAAGGGCGTCTGCCAACAGCTACCTTGAATGGATCGGCCCTGCCCTGGCAAGGCACCGGGATGCAGGTTCCATTTTTGGAGATGAAAGGGATACTGACAATGACCTGGCAGGCCATCCTTCGCGCTGGAAGATTCATGTTTATGAGGCAAACGAAGTTGCCCGCCTTTGGGAGGAGGAGAACTTTGAACGCGAAGATAAACTGGAAAAAATCAGGTCAGGAGAACCTGTTTCTTCTCCTTCATCTTATGCTGTGGCAGTCCAAACCCAGCTATCCTGGAAATATGCGTATAGTGAAGCAGCCACTCACCGTTCAAAGCAGTCCGTTACTGAAATGAAACGCAATCATGAGGTGCGTGACGCAGAGAGCGGGACGGATTTCCTGCGAACATTTTCCAAACCTATTTTGAACCGGCCGAGATTCATGCAGGAAAAGAAGCTTACCCCAGCGGAAAAGGGAACGGCGATGCACATGGTCATGCAGCATATCGACCTAAGCAAGCCGGTGACCGAGCAGTCTGTTACGGAACAATTGGATCAGATGACCACATCGGAGCTCTTGTATCCGGAGCAGAGGGAGGGAGTCGAGATTGAATGGATCTTGGCATTTTTCGACACAGAGCTGGGACAGCGCCTGCTTAATGCGGAAAAGGTAAATAGGGAAGTGCCATTTTACCTGTCCTTGCCGGCTGAGCAAGTCTACCCGGACTGGAAAGGGGAAGATGAGCAAATTTTCATCCAGGGAGTCGTAGATTGCGTGTTTGAGGATGAATCGGGACTGGTCTTGCTTGACTTCAAAACCGATACAATTGGAGACCGGTATAAAGGCGGTTTTGAGCAGGCCCGGCCCATTCTCGAAGAAAGGTATCGTATCCAGCTGGCCCTCTATGCAAAAGCCCTCGAGCAGGTTTGGAAAGTCCCTGTAAAGGAACGCTACCTCTACTTCTTTGACGGCGGACATCTTTTGAAACTGGATTAACAGAATAATGAATGAAGGAAAGGACTGACCTAGTGGTCAGTCCTTTTTGTCAGTTATTTCCGATTGTTGGCTGATCAACCAAATTGGAGTCAACGACATTGTTTGCATTCAATCCGTTATTTGTAACAATAAAACCTCCCGTATTGGCTGCTCCCTGCCCTGAGGTCGACTTTGAATTGCTTTTTGGCGAGATAATAAGGGAGTCTCCAAATTGGACGTTTCCTCCTCCTACGTTAATGATTTGCACAGGTCCGACGAAAGCTGGCATTTAAAACATCCTTTTCTAATAGGCTCCTGCTGTAACATATGCAGTGGGGCAGGCTTATGTTCTTACTCCGGCTCTGGAAGAAGCTGGCGGATGTGCTTCACCCTTGCTTCCATTGAAACATGCCTCGTATTTCCGAGATGAACCACAGCGCTTGCAGACACCCCGGTAACACCAATTTTTCCGATTCGGATGCAAGGTGTGATATATTGCCGGGACATTTGAACTTGTTCTGTAATCGGGCTAAGCGGGAGAGGCTCTGAAAATACCCTGTAACTGGTGAAATTGCCTTCGTTTCCGAAGAAAATTTCTGCCTGCCTTTGTACGGCGAGCGCCCGTGAAAACCCTTGTATTCTGTTCGAGTCCCCAATTTGCAGGACAGAGGCAAGGGACACACTTTTCACCTCCACATTGTCAACGTGGACTGTTCTCCCGGACATTATGCACCCGTCTCCGGGGCCAGCGGAACAAATGGCCCAATTAACAGGGATTCTGGTGGAGTATCAAAGGTGGCGGCGAGCTGGATGGTTTCTGCATCGCCGATAAGAAATAGGGAGGAACTGGAGACACCGAGGATATGGATATTTCCCACCTGCAATTCCTTGTTATAGACATTAAAAATCACTCTGGCTCCTCCTTTGCTCTCTGTTGAAGCTGGCTTAAAAATACGAAAACTCCTTGCCTGATTTCATTTTTAATTTTTTCCACAATCTCTTGCTGCCCTGCAGAATTCAGCTCCCGGTCCTCAGTTGAAATAGTGTCCAGGTGGGCGGAGATCCGTTGCGGAAGCTGCCTGGTGATATCTTCCTTGATAAGTGAATAATAAGATTCATCAACCGAAAAATTAAGATTTTCCTGTGCCTCCTCATATATTGCCGGAAGAGAGCTCTCCAAAAACTCTCTTACTTCGCTTTCAATGTCACCGCTTCTCTTTATCATTTTAAAGGGTTTTTTTGGAGACATTGGCGTCTGAATCCCCTGGTTTTCAACAGCAAAATCCGAAATTTCCTCCAAATCGGAGGGATTCAACCCGATATTCAGTGTCCCTTCAAGGCTTTCGACTTTCAATTGGTCGAATTTATATTCAATTGTACCGACTTGGACAGGAGGCCGTTCCTTTAACTTTGCAAATTCCTGCTGAAGCTCATTTAGTTTCTTTTCAAGTGCCATGATTTTTTTAGCCTGCATTTCAATAAAGGTATGAAGTTCTCTCATATATTGGTATATTTCCCTGTTCAAGGAACCCACCTCTATTCATTTTTGTGCAAAAGAATTTCTTCAAGACTATGTGGGGGATTGAAGCGGCACCAGCGGCCCGGGAGAAAAGGATGGACTGCCTGGCTGGACTGCTTCCGGTGCAGGAGCGGTAAATCCTCCGGTATTATACAGATAGGAAGCAGGTTTAATCACTCCCGCACTTCCGATTTGCAGGACCGAAGAGTTGCTGATGCCCTCAATCCTGATTAAATTAATGTTTATGCTTTGCTTTATATAATAATTCGCCATCGCTCTCACCTGCTGTTAGGCATTAAAATAATTCCCCTGATCCACGCTGTCCTGGTCGAAGGTATTCGTTGAACTCTTATTGTTATAAAGTGTCACTGTATCCCCGGTATTAAAGGAACCTGCTCCTGAAAAAGTCTTGGCAGTGGAGACCGGCATGATTTTATAAACGTCGCCAATATGGAATACACCGCTGCTTCCAACCGAGATGACCTGTACTGCTCCAACGATTGCTGGCATAATACAACACCCTTATAGAGGTTTTGCTAATATCCTATGTCAGCGGAGGAAGCGTGTGATTAAAATGCCTCTTTTATAATTTAAAAACGAAAAACGACACAAACCGACATTATTAGCTGGAAAGATTATGGTAAGATATTATTAGAATTTTCTGCACTAAGAGAAGGGGGATTGACATGGACGTACCATTGATATTAACGCATTTTCTCGATCGTGCCGTATCTTTATACGGGGAAAAGAAGGCCGTTTTTTGTGAGGACAGAGAGTTTACATACCGGGAATTGAACAGCCGAGTAAATAGACTGTCCAATGGGCTCAGGAAGCTTGGAGTGAAAAAGGGAGACAGGATCGCCTATCTCGCTCCAAATACAGTCGAAATGCTTGAAGGCTTTTACGGAGTATTTCAGCTTGGCGCTGTCATGGTCCCGCTAAACATCCGTCTCAAACCGGATGATTACCTTTTTATCCTGAATCATAGTGAATCCAAGGTGTTATTTGTCGACCAGGAGCTGTATCATCTTATTGCCCCTGTCAAGGACAAACTAGAGACTGTTGAGAGGATCATTGTTCATTACCATGACGGCTCGAGCCCTGAGGCAGGGTATGATGAGTGGCTTAAAGGAAACTCTGAGGCGCCATTTGATCGGGAGTTCCTTGAGGAACAGGATGTTTGCAGCCTGTTATACACAAGCGGCACAACCGGAAACCCAAAGGGCGTAATGCTGACCCATAGGAATAATTACCTGCATGCATTAAGTTCCATGCACCATTTGCGGGTAAGTGACGAGGATGTCCTCATTCATGTACTGCCCATGTTTCACGTCAACGGCTGGGGCTCGCCATTTTACTATACAGCCAATGGAGCAGCACAAGTCTGCTTAAGAAAAGCCGCGCCAGAATCGATTTTTGCCGCGATTGCAAAGCACGGTGCGACCGTCATGCATATGGCCCCGACAGTGCTGAATTCCATTCTTCAGCATTATGAACAGCATGTCCCTGAGGTGAAGGATAATATAAGGGTAGTAATCGCAGGTTCGGCCCCGCCTCCGGCATTTGTAACAAGAGTCGAAAAAGAGCTGGGCTGGGAGTTCATCCAGGTATACGGAATGACAGAATCGTCGCCGCTCAGCACTGTTTCCACCGTACGCTCCCATTTGAAAAGGCTTCCATTAAATGAACAATATCGAATGAAGGCGAAAGCCGGGGTCCCGATGATTGGCAGCGAAGTGAAGGTTGTGAACGAGCTGGGAAGGGAGGTTGCCGGAAATGGGATGGAAATTGGGGAAGTGGTGGTCAGAAGCAACGGAGTCATGAAGGGGTACTGGAAAAACGACGAAGCAACAATGGAAGCGATTCGCGATGGCTGGCTGCATACAGGCGATATGGCCAATGTCGATTCATATGGGAATATCGAAATTGTCGACCGCAAAAAAGATGTAATTATCTCGGGCGGCGAGAACATATCCTCAATCGAAGTGGAAGGTGTTCTCTATGATCATCCTGCGGTTCTTGAGGCGGCTGTGATTGCGGTTCCTCATGAAAAATGGGGCGAAACACCACATGCCTATGTTGTGCTTCGCCCTGGGACCACTATTACGGAAAAGGAACTGATTGATTTTTCCAGGGAAAAGCTGGCTCACTTCAAGGCTATTACGGGTGTCACATTTGTCGATGAACTGCCGAAGACCGCATCCGGTAAAATCCAGAAGGTACATTTGCGAAATGAATATTGGGAAGCCCAAGGCAAAACCGGCAAGTTTGTGAATTAAGGGAAGGGATCCAATAAAGACAAGGAGCAGATTCCACATGAAGTTCGTTACAGCAGAAGACAGGCAGGGCGTTTTTATTGGCATGGTTCATGAATCAGGGGAAAAGGTTCTTGCCCTGGGACGGGCACAGCAGAAATTGGAAGGAATAAATACGTTCCCGGAAACCATGCACGAGTGCATTGCTTTAGGTGAAGGATTTTTAACCATGGCCCATGAAATTTTTGCGATGGCAGGGGAGGAACTGTTTCTTCCTCTGTCAGAGGTGAGCCTGCTGGCCCCTATTCCGCGTCCCGCGAAAAATATATTTTGTGTGGGGAAGAATTATATTGAACATGCGCTGGAGCTTGGCAGCAAAGAAGATATTCCGGAGCATCTTATGGTATTCACCAAGGCCCCGACCACTGTCATCGGGTTCGGACAATCCATTCCGGCCCATGAACAGGTATCAGAAGAGCTTGATTATGAAGGAGAGCTTGCCGTTGTCATTGGAAAAGAGGGACGAGCGATTAAAGAGGAGCATGCTCTTGAGCATATATTTGGCTATACGATCATCAACGATGTGACCGCCCGTGACCTCCAGGCAAGGCATAGGCAATATTTTATCGGCAAAAGCCTGGACGGCACCTGTCCAATGGGGCCATGGATAGTTCATTTCTCTGCCATTGGAAGTCCAAACAGCCTGAGGATTGAGACCAGGGTGAATGGCGAAGTCCGGCAATTGTCGAATACGGAACATTTTATTTTTCCTATTCAAAAGATCATAGCTGAACTGTCCAAAGGAATGACCCTGGAACCAGGTGACATTATTGCAACCGGCACCCCTTCAGGAGTAGGCAAAGGCTTTCGTCCTCCCAAATTCCTGCAAAAAGGGGATGAAATCGAAATATTTGTTGAAGGCATAGGCAAGCTGGTAAATAGTGTTGGGGAATAAAGGATAGTTCGACAATTTTCCTCCTTTTCCCACCATAATTTTAGGAAAATTTGTCCTCCTGTGATATGATAAGGTAGACTTATTGATAATAGGAGGCAAGCAATATGGTACATGCCCATATGACCGCATGGTTCTTGGCTGTCATTTTATTTTTTGTTGCTCTGGGCCTGCACAAGGGCGGTAAACAAAAAGGTTTCAAGATTGTACAGATGATTTTGCGAGTCTTGTACATACTGATTCTTGCAACTGGTCTGGGACTGCTTTTCAGCCTGGCCAATATCAGCATGATGTATATTTTAAAAGTGGTCGTTGGCCTTTGGGTCATCGCGATGATCGAAATGATTTTGGGGCGGAAGGCAAAGGGAGAAAGAACACAGGTATTGTGGATTCAGTTTATCATTGCCTTTGTACTTGTCCTGTACCTTGGATTTTCCCTTCCATTGGGAACGTATATTTTTTAAAAAAAGGAAAAAGCTGCCGCGTGGCAGCTTTTTTTCTTCTTAGGAAATCTTTTCTATCACAGTACGCTTTCCGCTGCTAAGGGTAAATTCAAAGCGGTCGCTACGAGAACTGGCATAATCAAAATGGTGCTGGATGCTGCAGATGCATTCTTCGTTGTCAAAAATCAGGAAGTTTACACCACATGCTCCCTCATTTCCGTTTAGGAAGGTAAGGTGGTTATAGCAGTAAATGCAATCATGGATGGAAAAATGAAGGGAGTTCAGGGTATTGATAAAATACAAAAAGGCCTCATCCTTCAGTTCATCAAGCAGTCTTTCCAAGGAATAGATCAATTGTTTCCTGATCCTGATACTCTCGCCGTCAAACAGGCTTATCATTTTCCTGTCACATTGGACTTTCCCGTTTTCCAGCAGCAATCCTCTTTGCCAGCTCTGTTCACGAAACACTTCGACCTCCTGGTTGATATGATGCTCCAAAAGCGAAGCTTCTTCCGTTTCCTCATCGAAAAAAACCCATTGCTGGTTAATGAACTCAATTGTGCCGGCATCAAATGCTCCAAGCTGATTTTCTATTAGCTTAATTCGTTGCTGTCGATTCATCATTAACCTCCGTATTTAGCTACTCACCATCCTTTCTAGACATCATTGCCGAATTTTATAACTGCAAATGTAAAGATATCGTCTCTAATTTTAACCATCCATATTCCTGCTGCATAAGATTAACCATAGCCCAAAAAATGGATATGTTCCGCTAAAGGAAGGATGGATGTTAAATGTGTGGGATAACCGGCTGGATTGATTATCGAAGAAATTTGCAGAATGAGCGGCAGACCATATTGAAGATGGCGGATACCTTGGCCAAAAGAGGGCCTGATGATACCAATATTTGGGTTCAAACGCATGCTGCCCTGGGTCATAAAAGACTTGTGGTTGTGGACCCCGAGGGCGGCCGGCAGCCGATGACCAGAAACAAGGGGGATAACCGCTATACCATTTGTTATAACGGTGAACTATATAATACCGAAGATTTGAGAAAAACGCTTTCACTAAAAGGATATTCTTTTGATGGCCATTCTGATACAGAAGTTTTATTAACTGCGTACCTGGAATGGAAAGAAAATTGCCTTGAGTACTTAAACGGAATCTTTGCCTTTGCTGTCTGGGATGAGGCAGAGGAAAAACTGTTTATTGGCAGGGACCGTCTGGGAGTAAAGCCGCTCTTCTTTACGGAGACTGCTGCGGGGCTGCTCTTCGCTTCAGAGCAGAAAGCCATTCTTGCCCATCCGGAAGTCCAGGCGGCAGTCAGCATGGAGGGGCTAAGTGAGCTATTTGGGTTGGGCCCATCCCGCTCTCCGGGTACGGGAGTCTTCAAGGGGATCAAGGAATTAAGACCGGCACATGCCCTTCATTTTTCGAAGAATGGCCTGAAAATTTGGCGATATTGGAATGTGAAAAGTGAAACACATCGTGACAGCCTTGAGGAGACTGCAGAGAAAATCCGATTCCTGTTCACGGATGCTGTTAAACGCCAGCTGGTATCGGATGTTCCCCTGTGTACTTTCCTTTCCGGAGGAGTGGATTCAAGTGCCATTACAGCGATTGCCGCAAAAGAGTATGAAGCTTCCGGAAAAGGGAGGCTGCATACGTATTCCATTGATTACGAAGGGAATGCAAAATATTTTAAGGAGAATGAATTTCAGCCTAACTCGGATGCAGCCTGGATCAGAAAGATGTCGGATGCCTTCTCGACTGTCCATCATGATTGTGTGATTTCCCAGCAGCAGCTGGCCGGCCTTCTCGAACAGGCTGTCCATTATCGTGATTTGCCGGGAATGGCCGATATTGATTCTTCACTATTATGGTTTTGCGGAGAGATTAAAAATGACTTTACTGTGGGCTTGTCAGGAGAATGTGCAGATGAAATCTTTGGCGGTTATCCATGGTTCCGCCGGGAAGAGGATTTCAAACGGGCCGGTTTTCCCTGGATGAGGTCCATTGAAGCAAGACAGGGGCTGCTGCGGGAACATTGGCGAAAAAAACTGAACCTGGAAGAGTATATGATGGACCGATATGCCGAAACGATCGCTGAGGTTCCTCGGCTTGAAGGAGAATCCGGTGACGCGGCAAAAAGACGTGAACTGTTTTACCTAAACATCATTTGGTTTATGACTACGCTGCTCGACCGCAAGGACAGGATGAGCATGGGAGCGAGCCTGGAAGTGAGAGTCCCGTTTGCGGACCATAGATTGGTAGAGTATGTTTGGAACATACCTTGGGATATGAAGATGCATGGCAATCGGGAAAAGGGGATTTTGAGAAAAGCCCTTGAGGGAATTCTTCCTGATGAAGTGCTTTACCGGAAGAAGAGTCCCTATCCGAAAACACATCATCCTGCTTATACGGAAGGTGTCAAGAGCATGCTTTCCGGTTTTCTCGAAGACTCCAATAGCGCCTTGCATGAGTTCTTTGACAGGCAACAACTGTTGACCATGATTGAGACAGACGGGAAAAGCTTCTCTTCGCCATGGTTTGGCCAGCTGATGACAGGTCCGCAGCTTTTGGCCCATATCGCCCAGATTCACATCTGGTTCAGGGATTATAATGTAAATATAGCAGAATAGTGATCTATAAATAAGCCAGTGTGTCCGGGGAGACACACTGGCTTATTCGCAATTTAAAACTCCAACAGGGTAAACCCTCTTCCGTCCAGTTTTTCTGTGCTTGCCTCGTATTGTTCATTAGTCCATAGATTTTTTGTTTTTCTGCCTTTGAATTCGGCAGGCAAATCAAACTGCGCAGGCTCTGGGCTATGATTAAGGATGACAAGAACCGTTTTATTGCCGTCCGATTTAGTGTAGGCAAAACATGTTTCATGGTAGTCCGGAGGAATAAACTGAAGATCACCTGCATTCGCCAGCAAAGGATATTTTTTGCGGAGGCTGATCAGCCTTTGAACATGACCAAATAAGTCTTTATCCTGCCGGTCTTCGTCCCATCGCATACATTCCCGGCAGCCAGGGTCCATGACACCCTCCATACCGATTTCATCACCATAATAAAGACAAGGAGTACCATAGAAACTCAGGAGAATCGTGAATATCTGTTTTACCTTATCCTTATCTCCACCGCATTCTGTAAGGATTCTTGGTGTATCGTGGCTGCCAACCAGGTTGAAGGCAACTTCATTTACGTTGTGGGGATACATGTACATCACGTTTGTCATGTTCTCAATAAATTGTTTTGGAGTAATCGTTCCCTTGGCAAACAGGTTGAGGATATTCGTCATGAATGGATAGTTCATAACGGCATCAAACTGGTCTCCCCTCAGCCATGGCATCGAATCATGCCAAATTTCGCCGAGGATGTACAAGTCAGGCTTTATGGCTTTGACCTCTCTGCGAAACTCCCTCCAGAAAGAATGGTCCACCTCATTGGCCACATCCAGCCTCCAGCCATCGATATCGAATTCCCGTATCCAGTAGCGGCCGACTTCGAGCAAATAATCCCGCACCTCGGGGTTCTCCGTATTCAGCTTTGGCATTTTTGGCTCGAAGGCGAATGTGCTATAGTTTGGCAAAGGATTGGCACTCAGGGGATATTCCCGCAGATGGAACCAATCCCTAAAACGTGACTTCTCCCCATTCACCAGAACATCCTGGAACTGCTCAAAGTAAAAGCCGCTGTGATTAAAGACAGCATCAAGCATTACTTTTATTCCATGATCATGGCAGACTTCAACCAAACGTTTTAAGGTGTCCTTATCGCCGAACTGGGGATCGATTTCCATATAGTCAATCGTATCGTACTTATGATTTGAATGTGCTTTAAAAATAGGCGTGAAATAAATCCCGCTGATGCCAAGGTTCTTAAGATAATTGATATTCTTAATGACACCTTCCAGGTCACCGCCAAAGAAATTGGAAGGGGTCGGGGCTTTGCTTCCCCATGGGAGCGTGCCGGCAGGATCATTGTCAGTGTTTCCGTTGGCAAATCTTTCGGGGAATATTTGATACCATACAGTATCCTTCACCCACTCCGGTGCCTTAAAGACGTCAACTTTATTCAAATAGGGGAAGCAAAAATAATAAGCTGTATCATCTGTTGGCGGCTCAGCGTAAAACCCTTTTTCGGTAAAACAGATGGTTTCGGCACCATCCTTCAGGATGAAGCCATAACGCAGTCTTTTATGGGGAGGATTGACCACCACCGACCAATAATCAAAAAGCTGGTCAGAGCCGCTTTTTTGCATGGGGATGGAAGACGTGACCCATTGCCGGTCGACCCATTCATACTGGTCGCCGTATACTAGCGTAACTTCATTAACATCTTTTTTTTTCGTTCGAATCCTGATGTGCAGCTCTTCATCAGTGCAAGCGTATGCATAATTGTCCTTGGGACGATGGTAAATCGCTTCCTTAAGCATAAGTACACAATCCTTTCATCAAGTAAGATTTCCCGGTTTTTTCCTTGCAAGGGAGACATATTCTGTTAATAAAGTATATTACAATTAAGGTTAAATTAGGGAAATAACAGTTGTCAAACATAATATGGAGATTCACAAAAAATTAATAATAAGAGGGTAGAGCAAAAAAAATATAAAAAACTAGTTGTAAAACTTGTAAGAAACCTTATAATGAAAGTAGGTTGTGCAATCGTTTTCACAATGGTGCGCCGTTTCGGACAAACGTTTGCGCTGTGAGGGAGAACTAATTTGGACAACACAAAAAAGATCAAATATTTTTAGGAGGGGAACACATGAAAAAGGCGGTATCCATTTTCATGATGCTAATCCTAGTGATTGGCGCTCTTGCAGCTTGCGGCCCGAAAGAAGAAGAAACAAATACTCCGGCCACAGGCAACACGGAAGAAGAAGCAGCTAAACCCGAAAAACTGGTTGTCTGGGAAGATAAAGATAAATCAGGATGGCTTGAAAAAGTGGCGGCTGACTTTGAAGCAGAACATGGCATTAAAATTGAGTTCAAAGAGGTTGAAATGGCAACAAAGATGCGCGACCAGCTTCGCCTGGATGGTCCGGCAGGAACTGGCCCGGATATCGTGACCCTTCCGCATGACCAAATTGGCCAAGTCGCAGTCGAAGGCCTTATCGCGGAACTCAATGTCAGCGATGAAACAAAGGCCCTTTTCTCTGAGTCTTCCATTCTCGCTCAATCTTATGATGGTAAATTATACGGACTTCCAAAGTCGGCTGAAACACCGGTTTTCATCTACAACAAAGCTTTGATGACCGAAGTTCCTGCCACTATGGAAGAACTTTATGACTTCGCTAAAGAAAATACAAAAGATGGGAAGTACGGTTTCCTTGCTCTTTGGGATAACTTCTACTTTGCACACGCACCAATCGGCGGCAATGGCGGTTATGTTTTTGCCGAAAACGATGGTGCTCTAAACCCGCAGGATCTTGGCTTAAACAATGAAGGTGCCGTTAAAGGTACTGAATACATTCAAAAATGGTATTCAGAAGGGCTATTCCCAAATGGCATCATCGGTGAAAGTGGCGGTTCCGCAATGGATGGCCTGTTCAATGAAGGAAAGGTAGCTTCCGTCATGAATGGACCATGGGCCTTTGGAGCAATGGCTGATGCCGGTATCGATTACGGCGTAGCTCCATTTCCGAAATTTGCCGATGGAACACCAATGAAGACATTCATGGGTGTCAAAGGCTGGCATGTCTCTCAATTCTCCAAAAACCAGGAGTGGGCAACCAAGTTCCTGGAGTTCATAACAAATGATGAAAACGCGAAATACCGTTTCGAACAAACAAAAGAAGTACCTACCAACGTAGCATTGGTCGAAGATCCGGCAATCGCTGAAGATGAAGGGGCAAAAGCAGTTGCGCTTCAAACTCAGGATGCGGTTCCAATGCCAAACATTCCTGAAATGTCCGAGGTTTGGAAGCCAATGGCGGATGCTCTGCAAACCGTTGTAACAGGCAAGGCTGAACCAAAGGCAGCACTTGATTCCGCTGTAGAGCAAATCAAGCAAAACATCGAGGCCAACCACTCCAAATAAGGAGTGAAATTGAATAGCAGTACCTCCCAGGGGTACTGCTATCTCTTTTTTTGAGAATTTTTCTATCAGCGGACAAACGTTTGCGCTGTCGATGGGTTCAGATGTTTTAGCAGGCAGAAAATAACTTTATTAAGCTTGCGCTTTTCGTCTGCTAAAGCACCTGATGCTTTTAATAATAGAGAAAGAGAAAGGGGGAAATATAGGATGGCTGATGTGTCCTATCAAACCAACCACCGTAAAATTGCCGCAGCCCTTTCAATCATTCCGGGGCTGGGCCAGTTATACCACAAGCAATATTTAAAAGGGATTTCATTTTTAATTCTAGCAGCTTCCTTTTTCTACGTGTTCGCCGACCTTCTAAACATTGGTCTTTGGGGACTTTTCACCCTCGGGGAAAAAACTCCGCGTGACCATTCCATATTCCTGCTGGTTTATGGAATTCTGGCGGTTATTGTCGTCATCTTTGGAATCGCCTTTTATCTCTTTAACCTCCGTGATGCCTACCGCAATGGCGTGAAAAGGGATAAAGGTGAAGTGCTGACAAACCTGAAAGAACAGTACCATAATCTGGTTGATAACGGTTTTCCATATCTGATCATGTCTCCTGGATTCATGCTGCTGGTTTTTGTAGTTATATTCCCAATTATGTTCGTGGTGCTGCTGGCGTTTACCAACTACGACCTTTATCATTCTCCGCCAGCTAAACTTGTTGACTGGGTAGGAATTAAAAACTTCATTGATATCTTTAAAATTGATATTTGGCGCCAGACATTTTTCTCTGTATTTGCCTGGACGATTGTTTGGACATTCGCAGCTACCACATTCCAGGTTGCCTTGGGGATTTTTCTGGCCATTGTCGTGAATCAGAAAGACTTGAAAGGCAAAGCCATCATCCGTACGGTTTTCATTCTGCCATGGGCAGTACCGGCGTTCGTTTCCATTCTTGTTTTTGCCGGGATGTTCAATGAATCCTTCGGAACCATTAACAATGATATCCTGGCCTTCTTTGGCATAGGCCCAATCCCATGGATGACAGAAGCAGTTTATACGAAGATTGCGCTTATTTTAATTCAAACATGGCTTGGCTTCCCATTCATTTTTGCAATGACCACCGGAGTTCTCCAGTCAATTCCAAATGAGTTATACGAAGCGGCGACTGTGGACGGTGCTACCAATTTCCAAAAGTTCAGGAATATCACGCTCCCGCTGGTCCTGTTTGCCACTGCGCCAATCTTAATTACACAGTACACATTCAACTTTAACAATTTTAATATCATCTATCTTTTCAACGGCGGAGGACCTGCTGTCCCAGGATCAAACGCCGGCGGGACAGATATCCTGATTTCGTGGATTTACCGCCTGACAATGACATCCGCACAGTACTCCAAGGCTGCAGCTATCACCATGATGCTTTCAGCAATTGTAATTGCGGTAGCACTTTGGCAGTTTAAGAGAACGAAATCATTCCAGGAAGAGGATATGATGTGATATGAGCATAAAAAAAGAGAAATACATCAGACTGACCTTAAGTTACCTAGTTGTTTTGGCCATGGTTGCCATCATCCTTTATCCATTGGCATGGATTATTGGATCCTCATTCAACCCGGGGCAGAGCTTGTCTGGCTCCAGCATCATTCCTGAAAACGCAACCCTGGCCCATTACGAGAAGCTATTTGACCTTGAGCGCAGCAATTACCTTCATTGGTATTGGAATTCATTGAAGGTCAGCATTTTCACTATGCTCCTGACGGTGATTATGGTCAGCCTTACAGCCTATTCATTTTCCCGCTACCGCTTTGTCGGCCGGAAAAACGGCTTGGTCTTGTTCCTGATCCTGCAGATGATCCCAAACTTTGCCGCCCTAATTGCCATTTTTATTCTGGCGCAGCTCACTGGATTGCTTGATACGCATCTTGGATTGATTTTGATTTATGTTGGCGGTCAAATTCCAATGAATACCTGGCTGATGAAGGGCTATCTTGATACCATTCCGAAAGAGCTGGATGAATCAGCCAAAATCGATGGCGCAGGTCATATGCGGATCTTCCTGCAAATTGTAATGCCATTGGCAAAGCCAATGATCGCAGTAGTAGCGCTGTTCGCCTTTATTGCTCCATTCGGCGATTTTATTATTGCCAGCATTCTATTAAGAACCGAACAAAAATATACACTGGCCGTAGGGTTATATGATATGGTCGCCAAGCAATTTGGCGCCGAATTTACGACCTTTGCTGCAGGTGCGGTGCTGATTGCCGTCCCAATCGCCATCCTGTTCCTTTCCTTCCAAAAGTACTTTGTATCCGGTTTGACGGCTGGAGGTACAAAGGGATAATCTAATATAGATACAAACAAGCAAAGGCTTCCAGGCCTTTGCTTGAATTTTGAAGGAGGACGGGAATGAAAAAGGCATTGTTAGGCTTCACCCTCATTTTCATTCTGATTTCTTTCAGCCTTCCTGCGGGGGCTGTGGAAAAAGAGGAACGGAAGTGGCAGGATGAGACGATTTACTTCCTGATGATAGACCGGTTTAATAACGGAGATAATTCCAATGACTACAAAGTTGATGTAAAAGACCCAAAAGCCTATCATGGCGGAGACTTTGAAGGCATCACCAAGCAGCTGGACTATATTAAGGATATGGGGTTTACAGCGATTTGGCTGACACCCGTTTTCGATAATATCGATAAAGGCTACCACGGCTACTGGATCAATGACTTTTATGCGACAGAAGAGCATTTTGGAACAATGGAAGAGTTTAAGAGGCTGGTACAGGAGGCCCATAAGCGTGACATCAAGATCATCCTTGATTTTGTTGTGAACCATGTAGCGCCTGGCCACCCTTGGCTCGAGGGTCCGGATAAAAAAGACTGGTTCCACCAAGAAAAAGAGATAACCAACTGGAATAGCCAGGAAGACCTTGAAAACGGCTGGCTATACGGCCTACCCGATTTGGACCAGGACAATCCGGATGTGAGAAAATACCTTCTTGATGCAGCAAAGTGGTGGATTGAGGAGACGGATATAGATGGCTACCGGCTTGATACGGTCCGGCATGTGCCTGTTGATTTCTGGAATGACTTTTCCCGCGAGGTAAAAAGCGTGAAGGAAGATTTTTATCTGATCGGGGAAGTTTGGTCGAACGATCCCAATTATATTGCCCAATATGACAAGGCAGGAATTGACGGGTTTGTCGATTACCCGCTGAATGACCATTTGCGCACGGCGTTTTCCCAGCCTGACCAGACGCTGGATTGGCTGTTTTCTACAGCAAAGCGAAACGAAAGCATTTATGAAGATCCTTATTTAATGGGGACTTTTCTGGATAATCATGATACGGTCCGCTTTACGCGGGACATCATACAAAATAATCATCACCCAGGCCCGCGATGGAGGCTCGCACTCACTTACTTGTACACTTCCCCAGGCATCCCGATTGTTTACTATGGAAGCGAGATTGCCCTGGATGGCGGAGAGGATCCCGATAACCGGCGGCAAATGAATTTCCTGACAGATAAGGAATTGATCGATTATATCTCCAGGATAGGTGAAATCAGAGGGAAACTGCCATCATTGACAAGAGGCACGTTTGATGTGCTGCACGAAGAAGATGGCATGGCTGTTTATAAGCGTGAATACCAGGATGAAGTATCGGTAATTGCCATTAATAATAGTTCGCAAACCCAAAGTGTCACTATACCAACGGATCAGCTCGAAGACGGGAAAGAGTTGCAGGGACTGCTCTTGAATGATCTCGTCCGCAGTGAAGATGGACACTATACGGTCATTCTTGACAGGGAAGAGGCTGAAATATATCGGCTTTCAGATCGTACGGGACTGAACATGGGCTTTTTGGCGGCAATCCTCGCCGTAATTGGAGGCTTCCTGCTATTTTTGTTTGTGCTTTCAAGAAGGGGAAAGAAATAGCTTTCCTGGTTTTATTAAAATATTATTACGATATAATATAATTAAAATTCTGGCGTAAAGGGGGAGATAAAAATGGCAGTAACCATAAAAGATGTAGCCAAGGCAGCTAATGTCGCGCCATCGACCGTTTCTCGCGTGATTGCCAACAGCCCGAGAATCAGCGAGAAAACCAAGGAAAAAGTCAGGGAAGTCATGAAGCAGCTTGGATACCATCCTAACTTTATTGCCAGAAGCCTGGCAAGCCAGGCCACAAGAGCCATTGGACTAGTGCTGCCTAGCTCCACTGATATCGTTTCCCAAAACCCATTTTTCCCCATTGTCCTAGGCGGTTTAAGTGACGGTGCCCATTCAAAGCAGTATGCTCTGCATATGACTACAGGCAAAACCGAGGAGGAAATCTTTGAGGGAGTTGTCTCCATGGTCCAAGGGGGCAGGGTGGACGGAGTGATCCTGCTGTCATCACGGGTGGAAGACCCGCTTGTATCTTATTTGCTTGAACAGGACTTCCCGTTTGTGGTAATCGGAAAACCATTCAAGAATGTCGAGCAAATTACCCATGTGGACAACGATAATTTTAAGGCAGCAAAAGATGCCACCAACTATCTCCTTAGCCTCGGGCACGAACAAATCGGATTTATCGGCGGAAACTTGAACCTGGTGGTGACGGTTGAGCGGCTGCTGGGATATGAGAAGGCATTAAGAGATGCAGGATTGCCTCTGATCAATGAATATGTCATTCATGACGAGTTTTTGCGAGAGGGCGGCCGGGAAGCAGTCCAGGCTTTGCTTGCATTAAAAAAGCTCCCGACTGCGATGCTCGTTGCCGATGATTTGATGGCCCTGGGTGTCCTCAACGCCCTTGATGAACTGGGGATATCAGTGCCTGAAGATGTTTCGATTGTCAGCTTCAACAATGTGCTTGTTGCTGAAATGGCACGGCCGCCGCTGACCTCCGTCGATATCAATATATTTGACCTTGGCTACGAAGCGGCAAAAAGCCTAATCCAGAAGATTGAAAATCCGAAGGAACCAACCAAGAGGATCATTATTCCCTATGAGCTTGTAAAACGCTCATCCTGCGCAAAGCCGACCAAAAAGACATTGACTTTATGAGGCTTTAAAAAGGTAAAAGGCCCCCACGCACTTTTGGATGTGCGTGGGGGCCTTTTTGGGTATTTGGTAACGTGCAAATAGAAGTGTGGTTCCGGACAATAAAAGAGGCGAATTGGACAATAGAAGGGTGAATTCAGAAAATAGAAATGTGCGTTAAGGCAAATAGCAAGGGCAAATCGGCAAATAGGAGGCGGTAAAGTGCAAATAGAAATGTGATTCCGGACAATAGAGCAGGTAACCCGGACAATAGAATAGGGAAATCGGATAATAGAAAGTGCGTAGGCAAATAGAAAAGGAAAATCGGCAAATAGCAGGCGGGAAAGTGCAAATAGAAATGTGATTCCGGACAATAGAGCAGGTAACCCGGACAATAGAATAGGGAAATCGGATAATAGAAAGTGCGTAGGCAAATAGAAAAGGCAAATCGGCAAATTGAAAGCGGGAAAGTGCAAATAGAAGTGTGGTTCCGGACAATAGAACCGGCAAACCGGACAATAGCAAGTGCGTTGGCAAATAGAAAAGGAAAATCGGCAAATAAAAAGCGGTAAAGTGCAAATAGAAATGTGATTCCGGACAATAGAGCAGGTAACCCGGACAATAGAATAGGGAAATCGGATAATAGAAAGTGCGTAGGCAAATAGAAAAGGAAAATCGGCAAATAGCAGGCGGGAAAGTGCAAATAGAAATGTGATTCCGGACAATAGAGCAGGTAACCCGGACAATAGAATAGGGAAATCGGATAATAGAAAGTGCGTAGGCAAATAGAAAAGGCAAATCGGCAAATTGAAAGCGGGAAAGTGCAAATAGAAGTGTGGTTCCGGACAATAGAACCGGCAAACCGGACAATAGCAAGTGCGTTGGCAAATAGAAAAGGAAAATCGGCAAATAAAAAGCGGTAAAGTGCAAATAGAAATGTGATTCCGGACAATAGAGCAGGTAACCCGGACAATAGAATAGGGAAATCGGATAATAGAAAGTGCGTAGGCAAATAGAAAAGGAAAATCGGCAAATAGCAGGCGGGAAAGTGCAAATAGAAATGTGATTCCGGACAATAGAGCAGGTAACCCGGACAATAGAATAGGGAAATCGGATAATAGAAAGTGCGTAGGCAAATAGAAAAGGCAAATCGGCAAATTGAAAGCGGGAAAGTGCAAATAGAAGTGTGGTTCCGGACAATAGAACCGGCAAACCGGACAATAGCAAGTGCGTTGGCAAATAGAAAAGGAAAATCGGCAAATAAAAAGCGGTAAAGTGCAAATAGAAATGTGATTCCGGACAATAGAGCAGGTAACCCGGACAATAGAATAGGGAAATCGGATAATAGAAAGTGCGTAGGCAAATAGAAAAGGAAAATCGGCAAATAGCAGGC
>NZ_LAYY01000032.1 GCF_000986785.1 Mesobacillus campisalis
GGTTGGGTTTCCTTTTTCATCCAAAGCGACAAAGGTTAAAAAGGAGGTAGCCGCGGCCCTTTTTTCCCCGGTAAAAGTGTTCTCGGCGGTCACGCTGACGAATACTTCCATGGAGCTTTTTCCTGTCCATGTAACGAAAGCTTCAAGTGTTACCGCATCCCTCAAGGTAATGGGATGCAAGAAATCGACTGAGTCCATGCTGGCGGTTACCGTCGCCATTCGGCAATGCTTCATGGCGGCAATACCGGCAACCCGGTCAATCCTGCTCATAAGAGCTCCCCCAAATAGGGTGTTATGTCCGTTAGTATCGTTCGGCAAAACCAGGTCAGTCTGAATCGTTCTTGATGCACTGCACGGTTTTTTCTTCATTATGTATTGGCTCCTTTGGTTGAATCAAAGCTGTGGGCAGTTCGGTGAAAAATACACCACATTTTTTATAATAACATTAAAAGAGGTGCAGATAAAATAACAAAGGGATAAGCTTCATGAATGAAGCTTACCCCCCATTGCCTTAAAAAGTTTTGGTCAGGAATACTGCTGGCCCCTGGATCCTTTGCCAGTTAGGTTAGAGACAATCGGCAAAACGGCCTGCATGGCCTGTCCTACGTTTTTCCCACGAGTCATGCTGTAATAAGCAGCTGCACCTATTCCTGCTGATGCCAATATCGGAAGCCACATACGCTGTCCACGCAAACTGAACACCATCCTTTACAGACTTTTTAAAGCCTTATTAGCATAAGCAACCTGCAGGAAAGTATGGTAGCAATGTTTCCCATTTGATGCAAGGGGACGGTTCTCATGTTCTATTTCATTCTAAATCATTTAGGGAGGGTTCAGGGTCATTATTAACTAAAAATGGAAAAAAACTTCTGTACGCACCGTATCCTACTTCGCAACAGAAAGCGGGATTCTTCCGTTCTTTTCAGTTGTCTCCTTTTTGTGTGAAGACAAAACAACTCCAATGAGAACAATGACTCCCCCGACCATTTGGTACCATAAAAATTCTTCCCCTGCAAAAAGCGTAGCAAACAGCGCGGCAAACACCGGCAGCAGATTAATAAAGATGCCCGACTTGGCAGCCCCTGTTTTTGCGACGCCTGTATTCCAGGAAAGGAATGCCACAATGGAAGCAAAGCAGCCGACATAACTCAAGATGAGAAGGCTTTCTCTGTTAAAAATAACCTCAGCCTCTCCCAGACTTAATTCGAGAAAGCTTAATGGCATCAGGATTAGGATTCCAACAAAGGATGTCACATACAAGGTGGTAAAAGCGGGCAAAACCTTAGCGTACTTCTTAATCACAATTGAATAAATGCTCCAGGCGACTACAGCCACCAAAACAAACAAATCTCCCGGGTTGAACCTGAATGCCAGCAAGGCTTCCCATGATCCTTTCGAAAGAATAAAGACAATTCCAATGACCGATAAAATCATGCCTGCTGCCTGCCATCCCGAGAGCCTTTCTTTTAGCATGAAAAACGAAAAGACACCGATGAACAATGGAGTCACCGAATTGACCAGCGACGCGTTGATGGAAGTGGTGAAATGCAGTGAAAAGTAAATGATCGTGTTATATCCAGCCACTCCTGTCACGCTTAACAGAAGGAGAATATATCGATGTTTCCATAAAACCTTAAAGTCCCTGAGCAATGGCTTCGCCAGAAACGGCGTCAGCAATAAAAATGCCACTCCCCACCTTAGTAGCGAAAAGGTGATGGGCGGAAAATACTCTGCCCCCAACCGGCCAATGACGAAATTCCCGCCCCAAATGGCATTGGCAAGAACAAGCAGAAGATAGGCAGAGGAATTCTTTTCAATCGTTTTCAACCTGGTTCACTTCTTTCCGTATAGACAGTACCAGTTAAACAAGCTGCAAGTCTTTATGTAGTTGTCCAACGGCGAGATGCTTCTTCCTGTCCTGTTAGTTTTCCTGCACTTAAACCTCCAAGCCTGCAACACCAAAGCCGCCCGGCCCGGCATGCGAGGAAATCATGGCACCCGCTTGAATCCATTTTATATTTTCGAAGTGATTCTCTTTTGCGATTTCATCCATTCGCCGCTTAATTTCTTCATCCAGTCCGACTGAGTAAATTAAATACAGCTGTTTTCGATCAATCTCATATTCACTTAAATAATCACGGAAAAGCTTTTCTGCAATGCCCTCCATACTCCCGCGATATTTCTTGGTGGACACAAGCTTGCCGTCCTTCAATTCAATGCGGGGCTTTATTTTTAGCAGGGCACCGCCAAGGTAGGCGAGGTTGCTCACACGGCCGCCTGCCCGCAAAAACTCCAAGCTGCCGGGAACGAAAGCCAGTCTCGATTTTGGAACGACCCCTTCGATTTTCTCCACCAGGGAGCCCGGTTCAATCTCGGGATTCTTCTTTAGCAGGTCAGCAGCGTACAACACGATTGCACCTAACCCGCCTGTGACATTCAAGGCGTCAACAAGGAAAACATTCTCCATTTCCTCCGAAGCAATAACAGCATTTTGGAAAGAAGACGATGCTTTTGAGGTATACCCTACATGTACAATCGTGCAGCCGGGGAAATCTTCCTTTATCCTCGTAAAGAACTCTTGATATTCATGAACATTGGTAGCGCTAGTTGAGGGAATTTTTTTCGTTTGATTATAATGCTCATAAATATTTTCGACAGGCAGTGTACCATCCAAATAATCCTGCCCGTTCATAATGACGTGCATCGGAACCACTTGCACATTTAATTCCTCAGCCAAGTCTGCTGATAAATCCGCCCCACTCTCCGTACTCAATATAATTGTGCTCATCGAAATCTCCACCTCCAAAATACTTTCCAGTCTTTCCTCCACTATACATGAAAAAAGCGGGAGATTATAGGTACAACCTATTAACTGATAAGCAAAAAAAAGCTGCCTGCCCTGGCAGCGGAATTTTGGCATAGCTTCTTTCATTCAGGAAGGGAAATATTCCATGGTCTCTGTGCAATGAACATACCCGTTTTTCTGATAAAAATGAATCGACTCATCACTTGGCCATACAATCACAAATTCATAATTGTTTTCTTTGGTCCAATTGTTGACTCTTTTTAGCACCTTGCTTCCGATTCCCCTATTACGAAATTCCGGGATTGTATAAACATTCGTCATATATGCAAATGGATAGGTTATTCTCCCGGGGCGCGGTACTTTATGAATTAATTCTATGTATATATGGGATAAAATTTTTCCGTTTTCTTCCGCAACCCATATGAACCATTGACCACTTGCAATCGCGTTTTCTAAAAATGACTGACATTCCTTTTCAAACTCACTGAATGATGCATGCCTTTTACTTTCATCGTATTCAATTGTGAAATCCCATCTCATTCTAATGAGCTGTTTAATATCTTTTGCTTCAGCTAGTCTTATCTCCACCTTGGTCCCCCTCCTGCATCCCCTACAGATAAAAATTCCTCCATTTGAAACTGTGGCCAGATTGCTCAGATCAAATTAAATCAATTGGCCAATATCCTCCCAGCCATACACAGATTCGGAAAGTTTCTTCCCTGCAATATCCACTTCAACCGTATGTATTTTTCTGCCGCCAAGATTTTCATAAAAAAGACAGGCAGGATTATCTTCCAGGACAAACACAAGCAATGAGTTTAACCCGAGTTCCCTAATCTCTTCTATGATGGGTTTAAAAAGTGCTTTTCCAACGCCCTTCCCTTGATACTGTTTTAAAAGATAAATCGCATATAACTCCCCGTCAAAGCCATTATAGTCCCCGCTTCTTTCTTTTCCTCCGGAGGAAAATCCTATAACCTTTCCATCATTGTTTTCAGCTACATATACACCGCCATTGGGAATGATGTTCAACCATAACTGTTCCCGGCTTTCATAAGTTAAATTTGTTAAATAGTCGTCAGGAACAATATTGGCATAGGTCGTTTTCCAACTGTCTACGTGTACTTTAGTTACGCCTTTTGCATCAGATAGATCCGCTTTTCTAATTTTAAAATCCATTGTCTTTCCCCTTCCCTTTATAAGTCCTGTGATAATCTGATCATGTCCCTGCATTGAATACCATTTTCGAAAATCTCTTCAGGATAATGCCTCGTAAAGAAATCCCTGTCAACTCCAATCATTCTAAACCCGCATTTCTGGTATAGCGCTAATTGTCCAATACTGGAATTTCCCGTGCCAATTTCGATGGTTTTAAAACCTCTGGTCTTAGCTTCTTTTATGGCATTCATTACAAGGTTTTTTCCCAAGCCTTTACCATGCTGCTCCTCCACCACTGCAATGTTCACCAGTTCCACTGTTCCCGGCCTGGTCGGCAGCAGTACATAGACCCCCATGATTTCTCCATTGCTTTCGGCTAAAAAGCATACCCCACGTTTTATATATTCCTGGACGAGCTTCGGGGAAGGATCCGCCAATAACAACAAATCCATTGGAGGCTCTTCATCTACTGTTAGTTTACGAATTATCATGTCTGCTGCCCTCACTTTGAGTTGTATTTTCACATTATCAGTGTAGTTAACACCATAGAATCATACGGATTTTATTTTGGAATTTCCCAAGTACATAACTGAAAAACTATGGTAGTATTTTTTTATTCTTTGGCTACAATTTTACTACGAATATATGGAAGATTAGATTCATTTTTTCTAACAATTCTGTTCGTTGATAAAATTAAAAAAATAAAAAAGGCTAGCACACGCCAGCCTTCGTATTCCCAGTTACGATGTTTATAGTATAAATACTGCAAAAGTCCAAATCAGATTTCGATGTCGACTCCAATGCTGTCCACCCTGCCGACTTTTTTAATAAAGTTGGCAACAGCCTGGTGCTGCTCATCGACGACATAGGCATCCAAAGCTGCTTTGTCCTCGAATCGGACCATTAAGACAACCTGGTATTCCTTGCTTCTCTCGGCAAAGTTCAAACCGGCCTGAAGATCAACAATCCCTGTTAGGTGGTTTTTTAAAGCTTTAAAGCGCTCGACAACTTCCTGCAATTGTTCTTGAGTTGTGGTTTCTGCAAATTTCACAAGTACCGTACGATGAATCATGTATAGTTCCCCTTTTCTGTATCTTTTTCGTTGCGGCTAATTTTATCCAATCCTCGTTAAGGACGCAAATTAATTCTCTTGCTGGTGAAGCTGTTCTCAGTGCCTTTTTTTGGCAACTCCAAGACATTTTGGGTATTGAGAGCTTGCCTCATGACCCGTTTTGGTGAAGGTAACCGAATTTTCGGCACTGATAGGCTTCCTCAATGCCCGTTTTTACTCACATGGTGATATTTCGGGCTTTGAGACCTCTTCTCAGAGCCCCTTTTCAGGAACTTCAAGACATTTTGGGTCTTGAGGATGATCCTTTGCCGGTTCCCTCATTCCCCATCGGGATATGTTTCCCTAAGAAATTGAATCGATTGGGCAATCAGTTCCTTTAATACATCTTCGTCTATATCCGCCACTTTATTTATGTACACACAGGCTTTTCCACTAGTATGCTTTCCGAATTTCTCCAGCAGTTCTTCCCGCTTTGTATCTCCTGTTGCGAAATACAGACTGATTTTGGCCTTTCTCGGTGAAAAGCCAACAAGAGGGGCGTCTCCTTCGTGACCTGAGGCGTATTTATAATGGTACGAACCGAATCCAATAATGCTGGGTCCCCACATTTTTGCTTCATAGCCAGTCGTCTCGGTGAAAATATCAAGCAGCTTGTATGCATCTTCTCTCTTTTTAGGATGATCGACACTCTCGATGAACTCGATGACACTGTGATCGGTTTCTTTCGTCTTTAATTCATACATCCCCTGCTAGCACCCCTTTCGTTTGAAAAAAATTATCCAAGAAACTTCTCCAGCTGACCTTTTGCCGGCATGCCAGACTGGGCACCGAAGGCAGTTACAGACAGGCTTGCTGCCACTACTGCCCGTTCGACCGCCTCCCCGATTGCCATCCCTTCATCCAATCCTGCAGCGAATACCCCATTGAATGTGTCTCCAGCTCCGGTTGTATCTTTCACTTCCACAGCAGGGGCCGGTACAATTTTTCTTTCGCCATGCTGAATATATGACGCTCCCTTTGAGCCCTCGGTAACAATCAGCTTCTGTTCGTATTCCTGCCTAAAATGGGCGCTATTCCTCATGGCCGCAGCTTCATGCTCATTTGGAGTTACATAATCGACCAGCTGCCACCAATGCTCCGGCCATTCAACATAAGGCGCCGGATTCAAAATAATGATGCTACCTGCCTTCTTGGCAATCTGCATCGCCTTCTCTACTCCGGAAAACGGAATTTCCAGCTGAACAAGGAGCACATTACACTGTTCAAGCACATCACTCGCCTCTTCAGTTTCGTCACCGGTCATATGGTCATTTGCCCCTGACACGATCACAATCGTATTGTCTCGTTCCGCAACCGTAATCAAGGCTGTTCCCGTTGGTACTCCTTTTACCATTTTCACATTTTCGCAATGAATGCCTTCCTGTTTTAAATGGCCAAGGTATTCAGACCCGAAGGCATCATCCCCGACGCGGCCAATCATATGTACTTCCCTTTCGAGCCGGGCGGCCGCCACAGCCTGGTTCGCCCCTTTGCCGCCGAAAATGGTTGAAAATGCATTTCCCTGAAGGGTCTCGCCCTTCTTCGGAAATCGGTCCACTGTGGTGACCAAGTCCATGTTTAAACTGCCTGTTACTGCGATCAATTTCTTCTACCTCTTTTCAATCTATTTATTTTTCGCATTTATAATAAGGAACTGCGGGCGTTTCATTAACCGCTCATAGCCTTCCGGGGACTCTTTTTTGAAAGCGGCTGTTGGTTCAGGCTCAATGATTTCTTCTATCGAAAAGTAACTCATGGTTGTATTGATTATTTCCTTGAGGGGTCTCCGATAAAAAGGCACTTCAAAAACCTTGCAGTCCTTTTTCCACTGGTCGATAATCAATTCGGTTTCAAAGTAACTCGGGTGGTCCAATAAAGCCACATCTGAAATCGGATGATGAACGGAGAACAAAAAGCTTCCATCCGGTGTTAATATTCTCTGCAACTCTTCAAATGTCCTGTTCCAGCTTTTCAAATAATGAAGAGTAAGGGAGCTTAAGATAAAGTCGAAGGAATGATCATGAAATGGCATGGATCCTTCAAGACCAAGGCAGAGAACTTTCGCTTTATCTCCTAACCGCCTTTTGGCCGAAACAACCATCTCCGGACTGATATCAATTGCCACTACCTTCGCTCCCCTGCCTAATAATTGCTCCGAGTACCATCCGGCAGCACAGCCAGCATCCAGAACAGTCTTGTTCCTAAGGCTGGAAGGCACCTGATTCATCATCGCGGGCCTTTCGTACTCACTATTGTACAAACTGTTTGTATCGACGGAATGTTCATAAACAGGTGCAAGCCGGTTAAACACAACCTTAACCTGATCCTTTGATGCATGGGGACGGTTCTCCTGCTTCATTCTCCTTCACCCCTCAAGATATTATATCGTTTTTAAACCATGAAAACCTATATCTCCTCTATCTCGGCCAGTTTCGTTCCGGTCACCTTTTCAATCAGCGACCTTCTCTGAGACGAGAGTGCAAGAAGGAGAGCATTCACAAGCAAAAACACCGCATATAAGCAGGTTAACCAGCTAAATACATTGTTTGCCGAATTTTCATAAAGAGAGGCTGAGGCACTGGCGTAAACCAGGATGCTGATGATGCCATTGTACAGGAACCAGTGGAGAAAAGACTGCAGCTGTGAACCTTTTACTTTTAGCTGATGCCTCTTTTGTCCGCGAGTGCGGGAAAAGTCAAAGAGAACATCCACCTGTTGGGAGAAGATTCTCCGCTGTTTCACCTTGAAAGAAGCACCATAGGTGAACTGCATCGTACCCAGCAATACCGGCAGCAAAAAGAGAAGAATCATCCATATAAAAATAGTATTAACATTTTCCGATTTGGATAAAAAGATTCCTGCAATCCCCATCATAATGATAACGCCGAATGAATAGAACAAAGACGCAGCAACCGTCAGCAGCAAATCGAATGCGTGGGCGGCCAGCCGCTTTCCATCATATTGGTCCATTCTCCACCCCCTTTTCCTACTATATATAATCCTGTCTTATTCATAAAGGAGACCCCCTTGGGCCGTTTCAAATCTTACCTAATTATAGTGTCAATATAAGCCAATTGCCCAAGTTTTTTTTCTTCTATACGGGAACATACTAAACCCATTAGGAAGGAGGAAGAATACGATGACTAAGCAATCAGGATATGGAGCGGGAATGAACGGAGAATCTGGATCAGGTTATTCGCGTAAACCAAATTACAACGAAGAAATGAGCATGGAGCAGCTGGCAAAGAAGGCACTGGAGGAAACCATCCGGGATGGCGGTGCTTTTGCCCGGGAGAACCCTGATCAATTCAAGCAATAATAAAAAGGCAGCCGTCTGGCTGTCTTTCTTCATTTCCATTCTTCCTGAATTCGCTCTTATGTGTCCTTCAAAAACATTGATTTTCCCACCTGATTTTCGTCCCCCATGATGATTGGCAAAAGCTAAAAAATTAGAATTCCCTGCTCCGTGAAGATAGCATAAATTCTTATGACGCACATATCACGCTGGAACATTACAGGGTCATCTAAAAACCGGAAAATCATCATTAAAGAATAAGACATAATTAAAGTAACGTGCAAAATTCCCTCTCCATCGCGAATTCATCATCAGTGGAGAAGGATTTTTGCTTCCGGCGATGAATAGTAATGGAGACGGTTTTTAATAAGGGAGTTGATGAATGTGTTTAGTAAAGTCGGCCAGATTATGTTGTATGTTCACAATCAGGATGAGGCAGTAAAATTTTGGAAAGAAAAGCTAGGATTTGTGGTCATTTCAGAGGAAAATAGCGGCCAAGGATTCAGGTGGATCGAGATTGCTCCCCGGAAAGGTGCCGAAACGAGCATTATCCTGCACGATAAGGAATTCGTCGCCAAAATGTCTCCGGGATTAAATCTTGATACTCCTTCTTTAATGTTTTTCACTGAAAACTTCGACCAATTGCACCAGGACCTTGCAAATAAAAACATCACCGTTGGAGAAATCATGAACATGCCAACCGGAAGAGTATTTAACTTTGCTGACAATGAAGAAAATTACTTTGCAGTGATGGAGAGAAACTCCCTATAGATAATCATCATCGCTTTTGGATTATCAAAAATTATATTTTTTAACCTTCCAAGCTGGATATTCGTTCAATAATTGGAGCAATATATTTCTTGGGAGGTGTTAAATGTGGATAATCAAAACAGCCGTAATCAAAATGAAAGACAAGGTCAGCAAAATAATAACCAGGACAATGGATTTTTCGAATCAATTGGTCAAGGTTTTGAAAATTTAATGGATACTGTAACAGGAAATGATAATCAAAGAAATAATCAAAAGAACGATCAAAACCGCGATAATCAGGATCGTTAATCAAATCATAAGAACGCCGTCTGGCGTTTTTTTTTTGTTTCATCCATAAGCTTGGATTACATACAATGATTTTTTCATCTATTCTTAACTGCATAGTACGAGTAAAAGATATTGTATAAAGGATAAAATATGGGACGAGGTTATAATATCTTTCGGTGTGTATTTAACACATAGTGCAATAAGAGATAGTTAGAGTGCATTCTTGCTTTCTTTTTATAAAATAATTGCAAAAAGAACTGCACAGCCAAAAAGAGAATATTATGGTATCCTTTAGCAAATGAATATAAAACACTAAGGAGGCAACAGTTTTGACGAATAAAAGTTCAGAGTTGACACTTGAACAGCGTGATGAAATACTCACCGCATTGAAAGCCCGTTTTGAAAAAAACATGCATCGCCACGAAGGCCTTGAATGGACCAAAGTCCAGGCAAAGCTTGAGGAAAATCCTGATAAACTTTGGTCGCTGAATGAAATGGAGGCAACTGGCGGTGAACCTGATGTTGTTGAGTATGATCTACAGAAGGATGAATACATATTTTATGATTGCTCAGCGGAAAGCCCTAAAGGCCGCAGAAGTGTTTGTTATGACCGTGAGGCGCTGGAAGCGAGGAAAAAACATAAACCGGAAAATAGTGCGATGGATATGGCAGCCAGCATGAACATTGAAATATTAACCGAGGAACAATATCGCACCCTGCAGAAGTTCGGGCCTTTCGATCAAAAAACGTCCAGTTGGATCCAAACACCAGCAGATATAAGAAAGTTGGGCGGTGCCCTTTTTTGCGACTACCGATACGGTCATGTTTTCGTGTACCACAACGGGGCCGATTCCTACTATGGCGCCAGAGGTTTCCGTGGTTTACTTAAGGTCTAATTAGGGTTGGCGTTGGCCTATGTTGAATGGCAGAAGGAAATTACAAATATCCTGCAGGAACAACGTAAAAACGGGGCTCTCCTTCTTTGGAGAACCCCGTTTTCGCTATAATCTTTTAATACGCATCCAACTCGACATCTTCCGAAACAATCAATTCAGGTTCAGTGGAATCCAGCACATCCTGGACATTATACCCTTTCGCCACCTCAACCAGCTTCAGTCCGTTGTCGGTTACATCGATCACGGCGCGGTCCGTAATAATCCGGTTTACTACCCTTTGTCCTGTCAGCGGCAACGAGCACTTTTTCAAAATTTTTGGCTGACCGGCTTTATTGACATGCTCCATGATGACAATGACTTTCTTGGCACCATGAACCAGGTCCATTGCGCCACCCATGCCTTTGATCATCTTGCCGGGAATCATCCAATTGGCCAAATCGCCATTTTCGGCCACCTCCATTCCCCCTAATATCGCTACATCAATATGGCCACCGCGAATCATTGCAAAGGATTCCGCATTGCTGAAATAACTCGCTCCAGGAATCGCAGTTACCGTTTCTTTGCCCGCGTTAATCAAATCCGGATCCACTTCTTCTTCGCTCGGATACGGTCCGATTCCAAGCAAGCCATTTTCTGACTGAAGGACAACGGCTTTATTATCAGATATGTGATTGGCCACCATGGTTGGCATGCCAATCCCCAGGTTTACGTACGATCCATCCGAAATTTCTCTCTCTGCTCTTTTTGCAATTTTGACCCTGACGTTCTCTGTCATTGCTTTTCTCCTCCTATCCCTTTAAGATTTAACAGTCAAACGTTCAATTCGTTTTTCTTGTTTTCCAACAATCAATCCCTGAACATAAATGCTTGGTGTATGGATTTCTTCCGGTTTCAGATCGCCGATTTCAACCAGCTCTTCTACTTCGCAAATTGTGACTTTTCCGGCGGCTGCCATTATTGGATTGAAGTTCTGCGCCGTTTTCCGATAGACCACATTGCCCATTTTATCGGCTTTCCAAGCCCTGATTAAACTGACATCGGCAGTAAGAGCCTCTTCCAACAAATATTCCTTGCCATTGAATTCCCTTGTTTCCCTACCCTCGGCGATCGGTGTACCGACTCCCGCCGGGGTGTAGAATGCTGGTATTCCTGCCCCGCCGGCACGGATTTTTTCGGCCAGGGAACCTTGGGGAACAAGCTCCACCTCCAATTCACCGCTGAGAACCTGTCTCTCAAACTCTTTATTTTCGCCTACATAGGATGATAGCATTTTTTTAATTTGTTTGTTTTTTAGTAAAAGGCCAAGGCCCCAATCGTCGACCCCACAGTTATTCGAAATGACGGTCAAGTCTTTGACATTTCGGTCACGCAGAGCTATGATCAGATTCTCCGGTATCCCTACGAGCCCGAAACCTCCGACCATCAGCGTCATTCCATCTTGAATCTCACTCACTGCTTCTTCAAAACTGCTGTAAATTTTCTTCATAGATATCCCCTCCCGCAATCAAATGTTAAATGCTTAAAGCCACACCTTAGCTGTGCCATGGATACATCTCTACTCTGGATGCGCTTACAATTAAGTGATTGTTTTAGCACAACACTCCTTTCGGCAGCGTTCATTTTTGAAAATATTCAGTTTATGTTACTTATAAGTTTACAAGATATTTAATTATAAATAAAATGAATAAAAAGAATAGTATTGATTCTATAATCGAATAAATGAGGAGCCATAATGGAATTAAAGGATTTGCACTATTTCACTGAAGTTGTCAATTACAGAGGTTTTACAAAAGCGGCAGCGAATACCTTCGTTTCCCAGCCTACGTTAAGTAAATCCATAAAGAAGCTGGAAGTTGATCTCGGGGTAGAATTGTTTGAGCGCTCCACCCGGAAACTGGAACTAACCGATGCGGGAGAAATTGTTTACAGTCAAGCAATGAAAATATTAACTATCACGGATGAACTTAAAATTCTTTTGGATGACCTTCGGAATTTGCCAACTGGCACGATTAAGATTGGGATTCCCCCTCTTATCGGGACGCTGTTTTTCCCATCTATCGCAAAAAGTTTTGGTGAGCAGTATCCAGAGGTCTCCCTGAAGTTAATAGAACTTGGGGCAAAGCGGATTGAACATTTGGTGGAAGAAGGAGAAGTGGATGTTGGAATCGTCGTCCTTCCTGCAGACAGCACAAAATTCAATGTGAATCCTTTCAGGAAAGAAGACTTCATGCTCTATACGAGTGCCTGCCATCCTTTCGCCAAAAAAGAGGGAATTGAACTGGAAGAATTAAAAGCGGAAAAATTTATTTTATTTAATCGTGAATTTGCTTTGCATCATCTCATCATAAAGCGATGCCAGGAAGCAGGTTTTCTTCCGGACATTGCTTACGAAAGCTCTCAATGGGATTTAATTGCCGAACTGGTTGCGGCCTCATTGGGAATTACCCTTTTGCCAAAATCCATTTATGAAAAGATGGACAAGAACGCTGTCGTAACCATCCCCTTGCACGATCCTCCGATTTGGGAACTTGGCATTATTACGAAAAAAGACCGTTACCAATCCCATGCAGTCAAAGCCCTGATAGAGTTTCTAACCAGCCGGCCTGGCCCGGGAGAAAACTCATAGCTTTCCTGCCATGAAAAGCAAAAAAGCCTGGGAAAGACTGCATACCAGTTTTCTCACAGGCTTTATTGTTTTATGTTCTCTCTCCTACTCTTTTCGGGCAATTGCTAACGGAGGTTGCTCCATCCACTCATTTTCAATCATAATATTTACTCCATCTTCGGCAAACTTCAATGTTTCGGCGTTCAGTCTGGAATAATCCACCACTAGATCGCTCCTTCTGCTTGCGGAGATGGCGGCCCCGTAGTTGGTAATACCGGAATACATCATGATGCCAAAATGATACATCATCAATTTATCGGAAAAAGGAGCTTCATCGGAATCGGTGACCTCGTGAGTGAATGACATCGGAATGGGAAGCGAATTATATTGCAAATAATCACTAAATACCTTAACATGCTTTAACGCAATGTCACTTCCCCTTAAAAAGTAATTGCGAGCTTTATTGGATGTTGTTACCTGGCTAAAGGCTTTACCCAGAGCGGAGCCTAGATGGTTTGTTTGAATATTAAAATGCAGCTGGTTAACCTCTTCCCCCGTCAGTGCTTCCCTTTTCCCCAGCGCTTCCCATATAAATGACTGTTTATGGATATACTCTATTTCTTTTGGATATGGAATTGTTGGAGGACGACTATCCAATCCTTTTTCCAATAAGGTTTGGGTTACCTCATTATACAGTTCAATTGAAGAGGTTAAGCACTTGGAATAGAAGGAACGAATATCTTCCCTATAGATGTGCTGCAGAATTCTCCCGTTAACAGACAACCCTCCATTACTCATATGCTTCAGGTATTTTAAATAAAAAACGTCTGAAAATAAACGTTTGGCATTTAAATGAACATCTTTTTCTGTAAACCCTTCCGGAACCTGTATTTCCTCATGCGTGAAAATTCCCCTTATGATCTCCAAATGCTGCTGTGATAAATCCAAGGCATGGCTTAACAAGGTTTTAATTTCAACATCCTCGATATGTTGGAGGAAATATTTGAAAACACAAACCGACATACTATCTGCAAGATAAGTATTCCATAAATAAGACAGTTCTGCAGATGTCAACTTTATTCGTTTCTGATTGTTTTCCATTACAAGGACCTCCATTATAGTCATCAGGTTTAATATTGCTCATAAAGGAAAAAATTATCATCAACCCTTTTGGATCATCACACGAAAAAGGGACTAATTTTATCATTAGTCCCTTTTTTATCCATATGGGTCTTGATTACCTTATAGCTTCAAACCGTTCCCCTCTCAATAAGCCTAACTTGCATTTCCTTCCTGGATTTATCTCCATTAAATGCCTGCAGAAAAAGATTGCTGCCCATTTCTTCAATCGGAATTTTCACAGTCGTAATATCCATCATTTTTGCAATAGGCTGATTATCGAAGCCGATGATGGCAAGTTCGCCAGGAATCGCTATGTCAAGTTTTTGGCAGCAGGTCACAATTCCGGCAGCAACCTGGTCGCTCGTAACGAGCAAAGCCGTTGGAGGAGAAGCCATTTCCCGCAGCTTGTTTACAACCTTTTCACCATCCTCGAAATAAAGACAATCTCCTATTATATAGTCCTCATTGAATCCAAGATTGTATTTGCTGACAAAATCCCTATATGCCGCCTGGCGCTGTAAACTGTTCACCCCTGTCTTCCTGCCGATGCAATAGCCAATTTTCACATGGCCATTCTGATACAAATACGTTAACGCACGATAGAAGGCCCTATAATGATTTACATAAGTCACTGAAACCGCTTCGTCGTTATTATTTTCACACAAAACAATGTGCCCATAGCCTGCGTATTCCCGGACGATGTCCATACTGCAGGTCCTGGAGCAAATAATTAAGGAATCAATCTGCTTCTCCCTCAGCATCTCCAAGGCTTCAAGCTCCCTGTCTTCCCGGTAATCAGTCTGAATCAACACCAATTTATAATTATGATCCAAAGCAAGCTTGGCAATCCCTTTTATCATAAGCGAAAAATAAGGATGGTCCGAGTATGGTACTACCACACCCATCAGCATGGTTTTCCCTCTGCTTAAATTCACTGCATTGATATTTTTATGGTAACTGCTTTTTTCGATCGCCTGTAAGACAGCGGTTCTTTTTTCTTCACTTACGTATGGATGGTTGTTCAGTACCCGGGAAACCGTTGAAACAGAAACACCTGCCATCCTTGCCAAATCCCTGATATTAGCCATGACACCCACCTATTCCTGCCATTGATTGTTCACATCCCATTCATTATCCCACAGTTACTATATTAGCTGAAATAATCATCGAATGATTGAATGGGCTGGGCCTCCCCAGTTTGGCCTGCTGCTTTTAAGCACATGAAGGCAGATAGATAAACAGTGAAGCAAAGTAATAGCAATGACAACATGTATTTTCCCTCGCTTTCCTATTCGTTACACCAAGTGTAGGGTGTGAAACGCGTTCCAGGTCAACTCTTTGTTTAGGAGTTTAACAAATACGGGTTGTCCATAATTAGATTATTATGTTAACATGAACATGTTCATGGTGTGAACGTGTTCATAAAATGAACGTATTCACCTTTGATATAGATAAATAATTAGGGAGGAATGTGAAGCTTCATGAATGATTCTAAGTTAGAAAAATCAATTTTTTGGCCGTCGTTGATCTTAATTCTCGCGGTCACCGTATTGCTTGTTATTTTTCAGGAATCAGCAGCTCCTGTGCTTTCGGGGATGCTGACTTCGATTACGTTCCAATTGGACTGGGCGTTTGAATTCCTGACGATTGGGCTATTTATCCTTTTGTTATGGTTGATGTTTGGCCGTTATGGTCAAGTCAAACTAGGAGGAATCAACGATCAGCCCGAATTTTCCAAGCTCAGTTGGGGAGGCATGTTGTTCACAACAAGTATGGGTACCAGCATTATGTTCTGGTCCATTGTTGAACCGCTTTATTATTACACCGGTCCGGCGTTCGGAATCGAACCAAAGAGTGCCGAAGCGGCGGAGTATGCGGTAACGTACGGATTATTTCATTGGGGAATTTCAGCTTGGGCGCTTTACGCCTTGCCATCCGTTGTCATGGCATACAGCTTCCATGTGCTGAAAAATCCTTCATTGAAAATCAGTTCTGCCTGTCGAGGTGTGCTTGGAAAACACGCAGATGGCTTTCTTGGTAAAGCCATTGATATTCTAGTCATCTGGAGTATGATTGGAGGCCTGGGAACTTCCTTGGGACTCGGAGTGCCGATGATTTCTGCTGTTCTTGGTAATTTGTTTGGACTGCAGCCATCGTTATGGTTAAACATTGTAATTATTATTATCTGGACATTCATCTTCAGTTCCAGTGCCTACCTCGGGCTATATAAAGGAATACGAAGATTAAGTGATTTTAATGTCTACATGGCGCTGGCGCTTGTCCTGTTTGTCATTATTGTCGGTCCTACCTTGTTCATACTCTCCTATTTTACAAATAGTTTTGGATTAATGCTGGATGACTTCTTTAAGATGAGTCTTTATACAGACCCCATCACTCAAGGCGGATTCCCGCAGGCCTGGACCGTCTTTTACTGGGCATGGTTCGCTGCGACAGCTCCATTTGCCGGAATTTTCATTGCCCGCATTTCCAAAGGGCGTACGATTCGTGAATTGGTGTTCCATGTGCTTCTTTGGGGCTCTGTCGGCAGCTGGCTGTATTTCGGCGTGTTCGGGGGCTATGCAATGGACCTTGAATTAAGCGGTAAATTAGCGTTAACGGAAATTCAGGCTGCTACAGGTGATCCGTCTGTCATCGTTGCCGTTCTGAATTCCTTGCCAATGCCAATGATTGTTTCGATTTTCTTTGTAATCCTGGGATTCATCTTTCTGGCCACGTCCCTTGACTCAGCAAGTTTGGTCATTGCCAGTGTCGCGACGAAAAAACTTGACTCGGAAGGACAGCCGGCTCGCTGGCACCGTTTTCTATGGGGTGTGCTTCTGTCAGCACTGGCGATCAGTCTAACCATGACAGGCGGACTTGATGTGGTTCAAACCTCTTCCGTTCTCGTCTCTGTGCCTGTTTTAGTGATGTATATTTTAATGGCGGTTTCGTTGGTGAAATGGCTTAAGAAAAATGAAGAGATTCATATTTATGTAAACAAGCAAAATCAAAAGTAAATGGAGGACGCGATAAATGAGTAAAGAGAGAAAAGAGCTTCAGCGTGCGCGCATGTTTCGGTACTTTCTTGATGCGGCGACCGATGTCATTGAAGAAGACGGCATTGAACATATGACGATTCGCAAGATTGCTGACCGCGCTGGGTTTACTGCATCGACAGCGTACAACTATTTTAAGGATCTTTCTCACTTGAAATTTTTTGCGGCCATGCGATTTACGTCTGAATATGTAAAAGAACTGCCATCTTATATGGATTTAGGTACGAACATAGTAGATAAATGGCTGTACTCCTGGGAATGCTTCTGCAAGCATTCCTTTGAGGAGCCGGAGATCTATTCCGTCATCTTCATGGACAACCTGGGGTCTTCCCCGCAACAGCTGTTTGATGACTATTATGCACTGCATACTCATGATTTAACGGGTGTGCCGGAAGAACTCCATGCGATCCTGATCGAATACGATTTCTCCAAACGCAGTGCGCTTTACATTCAGGATGCGGTTACGGAAGGTTATATAAAAAAAGAAAATGTCCCATTGATTGCGGACATCACCCTAATGGTCTGGAAAGGCATGATGAATACGTATATGAACAGGCGGCGCGGCTATTCAAAGGAAGAAGCCATCAAACGGACTCTGGAACTCGTCGCCGAATGCGTCATAAGCGTTGTCGAACCTGAACGGCGCAGCGAGATTACATTCCGGCCATAACATCATGAGTAAATGAAAGGATGAAAAAATTGGTTTTTAATATAAAAGATTCAGGAAAACGCCGAATCAAAACAGAATTCCCACGAGAATTGAAAAAGCTGGAGAACATCTGGATTCCAATGTCTGATGGAGCAAAACTGGCGGCGCACATCTGGCTGCCGGTCGACGCCGAGGTGAATCCCGTTCCGGCGATCCTGGAATATCTGCCCTACCGCAAAAATGACTTTACCGCGATTCGCGACTCGGTCCGCCACCCGTACTTTGCGGGTCACGGCTATGCCAGCATCAGAGTCGATATTCGCGGTGCCGGGGATTCGGACGGAATTTTACTGGATGAGTATTTAAAACAAGAGCAGGACGACGCGCTCGACGTCTTAAGCTGGATTGCCAGACAGCCGTGGAGCACCGGTGGGGTCGGGATGATTGGCAAGTCATGGGGCGGCTTCAATGGGCTGCAAGTGGCAGCAAGGAATCACCCTGCCCTGAAAACGATCATCACCCTTTGTTCAACTGATGACCGTTATGCGGATGACGTCCATTACCGCGGCGGCAATCTGCTTGCTTCCGACATGCTGTGGTGGGCCTCGACGATGTTCGCCTACAATGCCCGGCCGCAGGATCCTGCTGTTGTCGGAGACAGCTGGCGGGAGAACTGGCTTGACCGCCTGGAGAACACTCCCCCATTTGTCGAGGAATGGGTCCGCCACCAGCGACGGGATGAGTATTGGAAGCATGGTTCCATCTGCGAAGATTACAGTGACATCCAGATTCCCGTATTTGCGGTCGGAGGCTGGCAGGACGGCTATACCGATTCAATATTCCGCCTGTTGGAGTATCTTCCCAAAGAGAGCAAAGGGCTCATCGGTCCTTGGGCGCACGAATACCCTGAAGTGGCCACTCCTGAACCGGCAATTGGGTTTTTACAGGAAGCATTGCGCTGGTATGATCATTGGCTGAAAGGAATAGACACCGGCATCATGGATGAGCCGAAGCTGATTTCCTATATCCAGGAAAGTGAACGTCCTGCCGTAACGTATGAGGAGCGTCCAGGTAAATGGGTCGCCGATCCTTCCTGGCCTTCCCCATATGTGAACAGCGAGAACTGGTATCCTGCAAAAGGATCTATTTCTAAGGAAGTACCTCAAGGGGATGACATTTTGGTCCCAAGTGTCCAGGAGCATGGTCTTTACTATGGCGTTTTCTGCCCATTCGGCCAGCCAGGCGACTTGCCGGCAGATCAGCGGCTTGAGAATGGAAAAGCCGTCGTATTCACCTCTGCTCCTTTAACAGAAAAGCTTGAGCTGCTTGGACACCCTATTTTTCATGCTGAACTGGCAGCAAATCAGGAAGATGCTTTGATTACCGTGAGACTTATGGACAAGGCACCGACCGGGGAATCGACGCTGATCAGCTATGGCATGCTGAACCTTACGCACCGGAACTCTCATGAGCATCCGGAAAAACTGGAGCCTGGCCGGAAATACAAGGTTGAAGTGAAACTGGATTCGCTGGGACAGGAAATTCCTGCTGGTCATCAGCTGGAAATAGCCGTTTCGCCAACCTATTGGCCGTCGGCGTGGCCATCACCAAAACCAGTTGATTTGACGCTTTATTTTGGTGAAGCTACATTTATGGAACTGCCTGTCCGCACTCCTCACGAAGAGGACCAGGATTGGGGCCATTTTGATGCACCCGAAACAGCACAAGTAATGGAACGTGAAATTCTCCGTAAAGAAGAGCGCACTCGTGAAATCAGCTATAATCCAATTGAGGGTGTGTGGACGATCGCCGATTTTTCGGATGAAGGCGAACGGCGCTTGCCTTCCAATGGCATCCGGCACGGCAGTAAAAACAAAAACACATGGAGCATCAAGGAAAACGATCCCCTATCCGCCTATAATCGATGTGAATGGGAATTGACCCTTGGCCGTGATGACTGGAACATCACCCTTGAAACAGACAGCGAAATGTGGAGCGATGAAACAAAGTTCTACCTCGTGAACAAGCTGACGGCTTACGAGGGAGAGAAAAAAGTGTTCCATAAGACCTGGAAAGCGGGGATTGACAGGGATCATGTATAAAGACCACCTCCTCCTCCACTTCGGGGCAAATAGACCGTTCTCTTGAAAGACGGTTCTCTGAGGACAACCGAATGTTTTACGCCGAAAAAGGCCCGATTAGCGGATAAATGCTAGTCGGGCCTTACTCTTTTTTATGGAAGGGATTCTCCTTGTTAGTTAATGGTGACATTCCTTTTCAATAGCTATGCGTTAGCCATTATCATTTATTGCAACACTTTTAATTCTTGATAGATTTCCTTTTTCCACTTTAAAAACTCTTCCGTTAACAGAATGTCCTCTTCCCGCGGCCGTGGAAAGGGAATTTTAAATTCTCGCTTCAAAGTCGCAGGATTACTTGAAAGGACGATAATTCGGTCCGAAAGGAAGATAGCCTCTTCAATACTATGCGTTATAAATAGTACAGAACGACGGTTTTGTCCCCAAATAGCCAAAAGCCATTTTTGCATTTCCAGCCGGGTAAGCTCGTCAAGAGCCGAAAAAGGCTCATCAAGACAAATGAACGATTGCGGACTGAGCAAACTGCGCACAAAGGCAACCCGCTGGCGCATTCCACCGGACAGCTGATGCGGATATGCATTCTCATATCCTCCCAACCCTGCTTTTTCAAGCATGACCCGCGCTTCTTGTTCATCCGGCTTGCCAAACAGCTCACTGCCCAGCATGATATTTTTTAAAACCGTCCGCCATGGAAATAAGGACGGACTCTGTGGCGTATAGCTAATCGACCCTCGTTTACCTGTGATTTTTTTTCCATCCAAATAAAAATCTCCGGAGTCTGGTTCATACAGGCCGCCAATTAAGTGGAATAATGTACTTTTTCCGCTTCCGGATGGACCTAGCAAGGAGACAAACTCCCCGTCCTCCACCGTAAAGGAGATGTCATCCAGCACCGTTTTTTTATGAAAGGACTTTCTGATGTTCTCTACAATAAGCTGGCTCATTTGCTGTTTCCCTCTCCTTTCGGCCGCCACTTGATGAACAGTTTTTCTAAGCTGATAATGACCAGGAAAAACAACATACATAAAATCATAATCATAAAAATGGCTACAAAAACGCGATCTGTTCGAAATGAAGAAGATGCGAGTGTCATATAAACACCGATTCCCCGATTCGCACCAAGCCACTCCGAAATGACCGCCCCCATCACACTGTATGTTGCTGATATCTTCAATCCGGAAAACAGTGAAGGCAATGCGTGCGGAAGTTCAAGTTTTAAAAAAATCTGCCCTTTTGATGCTCCGGCCATTTTCATATAGTGGATGAGCTCCTGGCTAGTCTGCCTGAAGCCGTCCACCGCCGATACGGCAATTGGGAAAAAACAGACGAGTGTGATGACGATAATTTTCGGCATCATCCCGAACCCAAACCAAATCACAAGCAATGGGGCGAGTACGATGATAGGAATATTTTGGGATAAGATCATTAAAGGATAAAAGGCTTCCCTCACTCGAGGCATCAGGTGCAATGCAATCGCCACCATCAATCCAACTATACAACCAATGCTAAATCCAATCACCGTTAACTGAATCGTTGACCAGATATGATGGTGATAATTTGGCCAGCCGGCAACACCTTCCTGCCAAATTTCCGATGGAGCAGGCAGCAGCCATGAAGGGATTTCAAAGAAAGTGCTCGATAGTTCCCAAATGATGAATAAAAGGATGATGACCAAGAGCGGCCGCCATCCTGCTTTGATTACCTTATGCATTAACGATATTTCTCCGTCAATTTATCCATTGAGGCACCGCTCGGATTGTAAAGCACCTTTATTTGGGAGATGATGCTGGGGCTACCCAGTTCCACCATCTTTTCATTCATCTTTTCAACGATCGCAAACAGCTCTGACAGCTCCCCTTCCATCGTCGTTTCCAGTGGATGAACTTCATACTTTACACCAGCTTCCTCAATTACACCAATGGCTGCATCCACGAATGGTATCACATCTTCGCCATTTTTAGTCTTCGGGATAATTTGTATACTTAGTAAGGAATTTGCCATGTCATACACCTCTATTGTGGTAAAAATTCATTAGTAAATGCTTTTTCTGCGTCTAATTCTTCTTCTAACAAACCATTTTCATACATCCAGCCAGCGTAATTTTCCCAAACTTCCTGTTTTTGAATCCCCCATTGTTCTGCGTCATCCTGGTATTTTGGAGATAACCACTCCTGACTTGCTTTAACTAGCTCCGCGTCGAGATCCGGCACCGCTTCAATGAGGATATCAGCTGCATGTGCTGGATTATCAATGGCATATTCATACCCTTGGCTGACAGCAGCCATGAACGATTTAATCGTTTCAGGGTCATTGGCAATCTTCTTTTCATTTGTAATGATGACTGGTGTATAATAATCCAGCTTCTTGGAATAATCGGTCAAATAAAGCATATCCAATTCCATGTCGCGCAGTTCTGCTTCAACACCTGTCCAGCCATAGTAAATCCATGCAAAGTCTATGTCGCCGCGTTCAACGGCTGTAAAGTAATCAGAGTTCCCCATGTTGATCGTCTCAACTTTGCTGACATCGGCATCTTCCTGGTTCATTAGAGAATCAATGACAGCCTCTTCAACTGGTGCACCCCAGCCGCCGTATGTCTTCCCTTCAAAGTCAGCAGGTGATTGGATCCCGCGGTCTGCCGGCGCAGCAAATCCGGAAGTATTGTGTTGAATCACGGCTCCAATCGAAACAATCGGAATATCCTGTACTCTCGCTTCCGTAATACTTTCTTGGGCACTAATCCCAAAATCAGCTTGTCCGGAGGCAACAAGCTGGTCAGCTCCTGCTTCTCCCGGCATTAGAATTTCGACATCCAAGCCTTGTTCTTCAAAAAAGCCTTGTTTCTGTGCGACGTATAAACCAGTGTGGTTCGTATTTGGTGTCCAGTCCAATACAATGGATACCGGTTTTAATCCTTCTGTCTCTTCTCCATTTTCAGACGGTTTCGCATCCTCATTGTCTGAATTGCATCCTGCTAAGGCTGTGATAAATACAACTGCAAGGAATGCCAATAGGTTTTTTTTCACTGTTGAACCCCTCCTCGATATGGTATTAGATTTTTAGCAATTATGGTCGGGAAGATTTAGGAACCTAACATGATTCAGGAAATTCTCCGTTGATCTAAATAAAAATGCGCCCCAGGAATATACCTAGGGCGCATATTATCAACTTCTATTGCTTGAAATATGTTCCCTTCGCTGGTATTAGCCAGATCAGGTTCCAAGGGTCAGCATCTTACAGACGCAATCTCAACCAGTAACACTGGTCCCCCCACACTTAAATTGCTATTTAATTAATCTAGTATTTACAATGACATAAACGGTAAGTTTTATCAAGCATAAATATGGATGCAGACATGTAGAAGCCTGTCTGCATCCATTTGACAAATTTTAAATTGTTAAAATCATTTCTTATAGCCAAAGTGAGGAATGTTTGTCCATCGGTCTTTTAAATAACGGACAACCATTTTCGGTTCCCTCGACCTGGTGAATACGCCTTTCTTATTCCCCTGGACGCGCATGATCCCGAATTTCGTTTGGAAGTCGGCAAAGTTCCATAATTGCTCGCCAACAAAGTTGGGGATTTCATCAAACACCTTGCTGTTCATGCGGTAGTAATCCTCCTGGTATTCCTCACTGAAAGGTTCCCCGTAAGCGCTATGGAACCCGGCGACAGTATCCGCACCATACTCGGTATACATAATTGGTTTGTCGGGATACTTTTCCTGCCATTCAAGCAGCTCTTTACGGGTCTCCTTTTCTGCAGCCTCTAAATCCCCATTTTGCAAATACCAGCCATAATAGCGGTTTAAGGCGATGACATCCACCAGGTCGGAGGTTTTATCTTCTTTCGGCGTTGCCATCAGGATGTTGACAAGGGTGCAAGGACGATTTTGCGGATCAAGCTCGCGGGCCAGATTGAATAATGGCTCAAAATATTCGTACGCTCCTTCGATATGGGAAGCAGGCTCATTGGCAATCGACCACATCACAACACAGGCATGGTTTTTGTCGCGGTCAATCAATTCGGTAATCACCTGCTCGTGTGCTTCTTTTGTTTTAAGCTCGCTCCACGTGGCTGCCGCATTCTTCCCGCTTAAATCAAAGCCAAAGCCGTGGAATAACCCAACCGCCGGGGTTTCATCAATGACGACAATCCCCTCCCGGTCACATAGACGCATCATTTCTTCCGAATAAGGATAATGGGAAGTACGGAAGGAGTTGGCCCCCATGTCCTTCATTAAGTTAATATCAAGTACATTATAAGCTTCGTTCAGGCCGCGGCCTTGTACGAAAGTGTCTTCATGTTTGCCAAAACCTTTAAAATAGAAGTGTTGGCCGTTAATGAGGAATTTTCCGCTCTTTACCTCTACCTTGCGGACACCGAATGCCTCTTCATATACATCAATGCTTTCTCCGCTCTTAATACCTTCCACCTTTGCTGTATAAAGATGCGCATTCAGAGGCTGCCACAGCTTGACGTTTTCAATTGGAATGTTCAAATCATTTCCAGAAGCTTGGGCCACTTGATTACCATCTTCATCCAAAATCGTAACGCGCACTTCATCAAAAGTTCCTGCCGTTTTTACAGCGATTTTGACATCCGCCTTTTTAGATGCTAAATCCACCTCGGGAACAATCACGATATCCTCTATGTAATCGCGTGGAGTGGTATAAATTTTAACCGGGCGATGCAATCCTGCATAGTTAAAGAAATCAAAGTTTTCGTCGACTTTGCGGATTGTCCGGCCATTTTCATCCTTCTCTTCCGAATAGTTGCCAACTGGCAGTGTTGTATAATCCAGCAGATTGCTCAGACGTACGGTTAAACGGTTTGCTCCATCTGCTAAAAAGTCATTGATTTCAACTTCAAACGGAGTAAAGCCGCCTTTATGATGAGTGATCTCCTTTCCGTTCAGGTACACCCATGCTTCATGAGTAGCAGAACCGAAGCGCAGTACCAATCGTTCGTTGCGCAAAGCTGTTGCAACTTTGAATTCTTTTTCATACCAAATATACCCGTTGTGCTCACGGATTTCTTTGGACAATGCCTGATCATTAAAGGATGCAGGAACTGCTACAACTTCATTGGTTGGAAGTGGCTGTGACACTTCAATGTGTTCCACTTCTTTATCGATCATAAATTTCCAAATCCCGCTTAAGTCGACAACGACGCGGCTTTCGGTTGCTATTGGATATAGCATGATGTTTTCTCCTCCATTCTGTTATGTAAAAGTCCTTCAATCAAAAGGGAAATTCTATCCATTGACCCTCCCCTCTTGAGTTTCCCCATTCGCAGGCCAGATAATCGGAAACCACTCCGGTATTTACCTTTTGTCTGGCGAATTGTTTGTTGTGTTAACATACTCTTCAAATAAGGGTATAATGGAGATTCATGGATTTTACAATATTGTATATATTTTCTTGGAGGCAGTCATGAAACAGCATAAAATCTTCAGCTATCTTTATGTCTTTTATTCTTTGGTTTTTCTAATCTATTTGATTAATGTGTTTATCGGCAGTGAAATCTTAAATGGTTTATTGGGAATCCTCACGATCATCATGCTAGTAATCTCGTTTCCTGCAGCCTCTGGATTGTTCAAAATCCTTGGCAGTGCTTTCCTCGCGATTGGAGGTTATTTATTTTACACAACCGGACAATCCATTCTGATTATTCCGCAGCTCCTGACATCCAACCTGTCGCTGCTGACCCTCTTGGCGATGCTGCCCTGGATGAACAGTGTTGTCCAAAGCGGCCGGTTTGACCGCAGTTTGAACCAGCTTATAAAAGTGAATGTTTCCGACCTGGGGAAGCTGTATCCGCGCAGTTCGGTCACGACCCACACATTGGCAGCCTTTTTGAATCTGCCGGCTGCGACCATCTCACAGGATGTCTTAAAAACAAATTTGGCGCCTCTTGGCAAAAAACTGCAAAACTCTTTTATTTCCACGGCAACATTAAGAGGTTACTCATTGGCCTTATTATGGAGCCCTTTGGAAATCACGCTGGCTGTATCAATCGTTACTACCGGGGTTGACTATGTTTCATTATTGCCCTGGCTGCTATTGATTGCCATAGTCTCTCTGGTGCTGGACTCTATGTGGGGCCGGTTCCATTATAAGAAATATGCATACGGAAACTCCGAAGTTAGCAGGACGCAAGCCATAAATGTCAGGAACCTGACACGAAAAGTAATTCAGTTAGTGGTGTCCCTTGCCCTGTTTTTAACGCTTGTCGTCTTGCTGGGAAACATATTCAAGCTTAATTTCACCCTGACCGTCACTCTGCTTATTTTGCCTTTTGCCTTTGTATGGTCCCTTCTAATGAAAAGAAGCCGAAGCTTTTGGACGATAGGCTGGAATACATGGAAAACAAAGACAAATAACATGCAGAACTTTATTGTGCTGTTTATATCCCTATCCTTGTTTTCGCACACCTTGAATGATACATCGTTCCTGGATTTCATCCAAAAGCCGCTTTCGCTCGTTTCGGATTATCCTTTCATTCTATTATTTTTGCTGCAGGCGAGCTTTGTGTTCTTTAGCATGTTTGGGGTGCATCCAATTGCAACAGTGGGCATTTTGACCGGAATCATTACCCCTCTACTGGAAATCATGAACCCGGTCAGCATTGCGATTGTTCTGATCACGGGCTCTGTTGCTACTTTCACAGTCGGAACATATGGATTGCTCGTAACACTGACTTCCATTAGCCTGGAAGAGAGCCCTTACCGAATCACCTTAAAAAACATGCCGTTCGCTTTGTTTATCGGACTGGTTGGGACGCTTGTTGCCTATTTTCTTTTATAAGAGATTTTTTCCGGATAGGGCAGCCTTTAGTATGAAAAAAGCACTTTTCCCCGTACCAAAAAAGCCCTTTTTTACACTCTAAAGTTGTAAACAGGGCTTTCCTTTCATTTATATGAGTTTTATTTCCTATAAGATAACTGTTTTCTATCAAACACCAGATCTATTAAAAATAATATGGGTAGCCATATCCAAATCCATAAGGATAAGGATAAGGATAAGGATAACCATATGGGTAGCCTAAAAGTGCACTTCCAAGGACACCGCCTAATACTCCTCCAAGGAATGGGGCTCCCCAGCCAAATCCGCCCCAACCCCATGGGCGGCCGAACCCGAATCCAAACGGACGGCCGAACCCAAATCCGAATGGACGCCCGAAGCCAAATCCAAATGGACGGCCAAACCCAAAGGGACGCCCGAAGATCCTTTCATCATTTTGATCAATCATTACATCCTGGCTCATTGGCATATTTGTATACATGTTTCTTCCTCCTCATAATCAAATTCACTATCAGAATATGCGTTCACCTAATTTTGTCATGGGCAAACATCTAGTATTCGAAATGATTTTCATTTTTATGGAGTTGACAAGCTGCATATTGCATCAAGTGGATTTTTTATGGAAGGAAGAAAGAGTCCGGCAAATGTCCTGGACACAGATAAAGCAGGTTCCATCCAGTGTAAGGTGCCCGAGAATACCTGCCTTAACAGGTTCAATAATATCGGATGTTTTGCCCCCGGTGGAAGGACTCCGTGTTTCCTCCCTGGGAGTGAGCGTACAATTCCTCCACCGGTTTTAGGATCATTTTATTTATATCCATTACTAATGTATTTAGGTGGAAATCGGCTTCCATCAATCCTGTAATTTTTTCATCCTGCTGGATGCGGGCTGTTAACTTTTGGAGGGTGTCTGCTTCTTGCTGGGTAACCTCCTGCCCCTGCATTTGCTTTTGGTACAAATTCATTTGCATCTGGTTGAATGTTTTAAAGAGATTTTTTGATGAAGGATTGGCATTCACTTCTTCATACTGATTTAATAAATGGATAAATTCACTGCTGTTCCGAAGGGCATTTTCTAATTGATTGGCAATATTAAACAACTCTCTATTCAAAAGAACAACCTCCTTGGAATCAAACTGGGCATTCCATAGTATAAAACAATGTATGTTCTTTCGTTTAAATGGTGCATCTGGGACGTCTCTGTCCAGGTCTTTTTCGGACAAATGCACAACTGATACTGTCTTTGAACACAATGAAAATCGCAAACTATTTTGATCATTGCATCATTCCATTGTAAAAACATGTCACAAATTAGTTGTTTTACAATTTACCAAACTTGTGTATGATGGAAACAATAGAAAAGGAGGCGATTATCTCTTGAATAAGTTGATTCCATTCTTCTTGCTCTTCCTTCTGCCATCGCTTTTCTATTCTCAATCAGACCTCCATCGTTTTGGCGGAAAGATACATGCGTTTCAACAGGACGCTCCTCATTTATATGTTGACCATAGTGAATGGCTTTTGGGGGATGATCATAAACATCCTTCCTCACCCGGCATTTTCTTCCCTGCTTTGCTCGTGTGCGTTATGATGGCTTTCATGGGTATGTTGTATTGCCTGATTCGTTTCAAGATAACATCGGCATTTCTCACCCCGATTCTTTATCAATCGAAATACGTGATTGTCTCCTCTGAAGTTAACGCGTAAAACATTATGTTAACAAGAGGAGGAATAAAACAATGTTGTTTCGATATATCATGATTGGTTTTTTATCTTTGACTTCTTTGTCATTGTTTACGTACCAAGGACTTGAAATCTTCCAGGCTTTTATGGACCTTTTCAAAGGAAAAGAATTTTAGGTTTAAATAATAAAAAGCCAGTGGGAAACGGCTGCACTAACCGTCCCTGCTGGCTTTTTTCTATACAATAAAAAAAGCATAAGACATTAAATGTTCTTTTGATAAAAATACCTATATTACTATAGTAAAATACTAAAAATAGTGCTAAAATAGACAAAATTTATCTGGGGGAACACAAGAATGCAGCAAAAAATATCATTTTCTACCTATGCCATCGTTGGCACGATGCTTTTCGGAATGTTCTTTGGTGCGGGAAATTTAATTTTTCCGATTCAAATGGGACAGCTCGCTGGCACGAATTTTTGGCCGGCATTAATTGGATTCCTTATAACGGCAATTGGGCTTCCATTTATCGGGATTCTTGCATTTGGTTTATCAGGGAGCAGTGGATTGCGCGATTTAGCAAGTCGTGTCCATCCGGTATTTGGAGTGGTCTTTGCAGTGGCACTTTACTTAACCATCGGGCCGTTTTTTGCCATTCCACGGACAGCAACGGTACCTTTCGTAGTCGGTTTTGAACCGTATATCAATCCAGTACATGGCAGTTTATTTCTAGGGCTATTTAGCTTTGTATTTTTTATGATTGTCTATTATTTCTCTTTAAACCCGGCAAAAATTATCGACTATATCGGGAAATATTTAACCCCTGCATTTTTAGTCTTTTTATTTATTCTTATTTTCATTGCCATCATCAAACCAATGGGCCACTTCGGGAAGCCGGCTGGTGATTATAGCGATTTAGCCTTTATCACGGGCTTTAAAGAGGGCTATAACACCATGGATGCTCTGGCCTCACTCGCATTCGGCATTGTGGTCATCCAGGCCATTAAGGGACAGGGCATCACCAATAAAAAAGAGATTGCAAAAGCCACTTTGAAATCAGGTGTTTTCGCCATGGCACTGATGATGCTGATTTACGGACTAATTACTTATATGGGGGCATCGAGCGTATCTGCCATTGGCTCCTACGAAAATGGCGGTTTAATTTTTGCTGCAGTGGCTCAGCATTATTTTGGGTCATATGGCTCTATTTTATTAGCCATCATTATCGTACTGGCATGTTTAAAAACGAGCATTGGATTGATTACAGCTTGCAGCGAGTTTTTTCATCAGCTATTGCCAAAAGTAAGCTATAAATGGTTCGTTTTGATTCTATGTTTTATGTCATTTTGCATTGCCAACTTTGGTTTAAACAATATCATTCAATTTGCAGTACCAGTATTAATGCTGCTGTATCCTTTAGCCATTGTTCTAATTTTATTGTCCCTGTGTTCCTCTCTATTCGGACATAAGCAGAGTGTTTACGCAGCGGCAACGTTCTTTACTTTTTGCGTAAGCTTCTTCGATGGCTACAGTTCGCTGGTCGGAAGTTTACCAGGCGCGGCTCTCCCATTGTTTGAATTCATTAAATTGTTCTACATGGATCATTTACCACTTTACGAGATTGGGCTTGGCTGGATCTTACCTGCTCTGGCTGGTGTGGTTATAGGTTTTTTATGGCCAGCGAGCTCTGAGAAAACGGCTGTTCAATATCGCTAATTGGGACCAGCTTAGAATAGCTTCTAAGCTGGCTACTTTATTTTCCACAATTTATTATCTTCAATATTATAACCACGTTCAGTCATCTAACAAACTGTTTATAATTCTCGCTGACTAGTATCTAAAGGATTAATTACTCTGTATCCTTCTCTTTCAGTAGGTATAAGACATAAATATAAAACAATCAGGATAAACACCAAAAGGATTTTTCCCTGTTATACAGAATATAAGTAAAAAGCTATACAAAAGGGGTGAAGTGAGTGCAAATTGAACAACTAGAATACATGGTAACCATTGCAGAACATCATTCGTTTTCTAAAGCTGGGAAAGCACTACATATTTCACAGTCTGCCATTAGTCAGTCCATTACTAAGCTAGAAAATGAATTGGGTGTAATTATTTTTGAGCGGTCCCATGCCGGGGTGAAGCCTACTGAAGCAGGGAAAAAGCTAATTGAATTAGCTTCGGAGGCAATAGATAAAATCAGGGAAATAAATGTCCAAGCTGAAAAATATAAAATTTTCCACAAGAACCAATTGAATATTGGCCTTGTCACAGGATTACATTTACCGTTCCTCCCAAAAGTGCTCTCTCATTTACGCCAGGAGTTTCCAAACTATGAAATTATATTTATTGAAAAACCATCCAAAGAACTAGTTAGAGGAATTGAAAGGCAAGAAGTCGATATTGCCATTATAGCGATTTATGAAGAAACGATTAAAAATCCCAATATATCTTTCAAAAAGTGGTATAAAGGTCAAATGTTTGTTTTAGTTCCAAGAGATTCACACTTAGCAAATCATGAGTATGTTACGCCGAAAGATTTAATAGAATATACCTTTGTTATGTTCAAGGGTGAGTTTATGGAATGGTTTTTCTCTAACTTTAGTGAGAAATACGGACCATTTAAATTATTATATCAATCTAAAAATAGCGAAAGTATTTCTGAAGCAGTCCGTAATGGCCTGGCCATTGCCATTGAGATTCAAGATGAAGTATTAACCAACCCCTATATTCGAGCAGGTGAAATCATTGCAATTCCTCTAAAGGAGGAAATCTCTAAAAATAGTTTTGTTGGCTCTTGTCGGCTAATTAAGAAAAAGACTTCTTCTTTTGAACAAAAAGTAGTTGAATTATTAGAGAGAGAAATGAACTTATTTATCAAAAAGGCTGACATTAAAAGTTTAATAAAATAAAAGATCTCAAAAGAGGAGTGCCCCTTTTCGTTTGAGATCTTTTTTTAATAAAGTTTATTTGGTCTTTGGGTCCAAGGCATCCCTTAACCCATCTCCAAACATGTTAAACCCTAACACGACAAGCATGATTGCAAATCCAGGGAATAATAATGTCCAAGGTGCAGTTGTAATAAATTGTCTGGAATCCGCTAGCATTTTCCCCCACTCAGGTTCACCTGGTTGAGCCCCTAATCCTAAGAACCCTAATGCTGCAGCTTCCAGAATAGCTGTTGCTACTCCCAATGTTCCTTGAACGATAATTGGTGTAATTGAATTTGGCAGAATATGCCCAAATATAAGCCTTCCATCTGACATCCCTGTGATTTTAGCGGCCATTATATACTCTTCTTCCTTTACGCTTAAAACACGGGAACGAATCAATCTACCATAGGTTGGGATGTTTATGATTGCTATGGCTATTAACGCATTGAACAAACTTGGACCCAATATGGATACAATAGCAATTGCTAAAAGAATACTAGGGAATGCCAACATAATATCAAAGAAACGAGAAATGATCGTATCCACCCATTTTCCATAATATCCTGCTAGTAAACCTAGAAAAGCACCAACAGCTATTGAACCAATTACTGAAAAAAATCCAATCCATAAGGATATTCTTGCCCCAAATATAATTCTAGTGAAAATATCCCGCCCTTGGTCATCGGTTCCAAACCAGTGTTCCGAATTTGGGGAAATTAAGGTTTTTTCTGGATTAAATCCATCATATGGTTGATTGGTAATAATTGGGGATAAGAACCCTAATAGGACGAAAAAGAGCACAATACTTAATCCAATCATTGCAGCACGCTGCTTCTTAAGCCGCTTCCAGGACTCTAGCCATAAAGATTTTTTTTTAAACTTAACGGGATTTTCTTTTCTCGAAAACGGGTGTATAACTGTTTTCAAATGCCTCCCTCCTTATCGATAATTGATTCTTGGATCTAACAGGGAATACAACAAATCCACAATTAAATTAACGAATACGAAAATAGTCGCAATAATTAATATCCCGGATTGAATAACCGGATAATCACGGGAACCAATTGCATCGTAAATATATCGACCAACCCCTGGCCACCCAAAAATTGTCTCTGTTAAAACAGCTCCCCCTAACAACAGACCAACCAGCATCCCAATTATCGTCAAGATAGGGGCAAAAGCATTCTTTAATGCATGTTTGTATAGAACCCAAAAACCAGACAATCCTTTTGCACGTGCAGTTCGTATATAATCGAGTTCCAAAACTTCCAACATGCTTGAACGAGTAATCCTTGCTATTATCGCCATCGGAATAGTCCCAAGCGCTATGCTTGGTAATATTAAGTGCTTTAGAACATCCCAAAATCCTGACCAATTCCCTTGTAAGATGGTATCAACTAATAATAAACCAGAAAGGGCCTCGACTGGTTCCCGGGCATTCATCCGTCCAGTGGAGGGCAAGAGGCCTAACTTTTCTGCAAAAATCCATTGTTCCATTAACCCAAACCAAAACACTGGGATAGAAACCCCTATAAGAGCTACCAACATAGCTGTATAGTCAAACCAAGAGGCTCTTTTCCAAGCTGCAATAATTCCTGCATTTACACCTATAATGATTGCTATGATCATACTCATCATCATCAACTCAATCGTTGCCATCAGGTAAGGAGTAATCTCCTCCTGTATGGATTTGCTTGTTTTAAGTGAAGTACCTAAATCACCTGTAAGGATTCCAGACACATACGAGAAATACTGCTTTACTAAAGGTTCATTCAACCCCATTTCTTCCCTTAATTCCGCGACAGCTTCGGGTGTAGCTTGATCACCAAGGATCACCGTTGCTGGATCACCAGGTATCGCATGGATAATTGAAAAAACAATGATGGACATCCCTATTAGAACTGGAATTAACTGCAGGATCCGTCTTGTAATATAAGATGACATTTGTTTGTTCCTCCTCCCTAGTTATATAGATGACAAGCTACATAATGCTCGTCGCCTACATTGCGAAATTGAGGAGAAGCCGATTCACACTCTGTTTTTTTAGCGAAACAACGTGGGTGGAACGGGCATCCTTTTGGAGGATTTATTGGGTTCGGAAGGTCTCCCATAAGTACTATTCTCTCTCTTTCATTAGTGCGGTTAATACTAGGAGCGGCTGATAACAATGCTTGCGTATAGGGATGCAGAGGATTTTTGTAAATACTTTTCTTTGAACCTTGTTCAACGATTCTCCCTAAATACATTACACCAATTCGATCACTTATATGTTTAACCACACTTAAGTCGTGAGAAATGAATAGATAGGTTAATCCCCTTTCGTGTTGCAATTGACGTAATAAATTTAATACCTGTGACTGAACAGAAACATCTAAAGCCGAAACCGCCTCATCCGCAATAAGAAGCTTAGGATTTAGCGCGAGTGCACGGGCAATCCCAATACGCTGCCTTTGCCCTCCCGAAAACTCATGTGGATAACGTGTGGAATGGTAAGCATTTAACCCTACCACTTCAAGTAATTCTTGCACCCTATATTTCCGTTCTTCAGGCGACATTGTTGTGTTGATAATCATAGGCTCTTCAATGATGTCCCCCGCTGTTTTTCTTGGATTTAGCGAAGCATATGGATCTTGAAATATCAGTTGAATATCTTTATATACATTTCTCATTTCTTTCCGGGATAATCTCGAAATATCCTTTCCCTCAAAGGACACTTTACCTGAGGTTGGGTCAATTAGGCGCATGATTGCCTTACCTGTTGTGGATTTTCCACAACCTGATTCTCCCACCAAACCAAATGTTTCATTTTCATAGATTGAAAAATCCACACCATCGATAGCCTTCACAAAGCTGTATTTTCTCCCAAACAATCCACTTTTTAGCGGAATGTGAACCTTTAATTCTTGAATTTCAAGTAGCGGTAATAGCATTTTTTACCTCCCTTGCCAGGAAACAGCGAGATATATGGCCAGGACCTACTTCATACAATTCAGGCTCTTCTTCCATACATTGATCAGTGGCAATTTCACACCTCGATGCAAACTTACATCCTGTTGGCATTTCTGAAGGAATCGGTACATTACCTGGGATGCTTTCTAACCATTCCACATCTTGTTCTAATCTGGGGATTGACCGAATTAATCCTTTTGTATATGGATGGGAAGGCGATTCTAGTACGGTCCTTACACTTGCTTCTTCTACCACCCTTCCGGCATACATAACTACGACTCGTTCACATACTTCCGAAACGACTCCTAAGTCATGCGTAATCATAATCATTGATGTAGAACTGTCTTTTTTCATCTTTTGGATTAATTCCAGGATCTGTGCTTGAATGGTTACATCTAGAGCAGTGGTTGGTTCATCGGCAATAATTAATTTTGGATTGCAGGCTAGTGCCATTGCAATCATCACCCTTTGCCTCATCCCTCCAGATAACCGATGAGGATAGTCTCTTACAATCTTTTCTGCTCTTGATATGCCGACCTCTTTAAGCAAATCAATACTCCTTTGTTCAGCTTCATTCCGATTCATTTTCATGTGTAACCGGAGAGCTTCCCCTATTTGATTTCCGATTGTGTAACCTGGATTAAGGCTCGTCATTGGCTCTTGAAATATCATTGCAATCTCATTTCCCCGTATTCTTCGCATCTTTTTATCACTTAGTTTTGAAAGATCGACATCCTGAAAAAGAATTTTTCCATCGACAATTTTTCCTTTTCTAGATGGCAACAATTGCATGATTGATAGGGCGGTTACACTTTTTCCAGATCCAGATTCACCTACAATACCCAGGGTTTCGCCTACATTGACGGTAAAGGATACACCATCAACTGAAGGAACAACACCATTATCTGTAAAAAAATGAGTTTTAAGATTTTGAACAGAAAGCAACGGTTTCATTTTGTCCCTCCTTGCATTCTTTTAAAATTCTATCTTCATATAATAGACCTCTGCTATTCTTTTCATAGTCAATGGGAGGTTAGATATGTTCTACAGCTTTTATTGAGAGCGATTCAATAGGTGCAAACCGTGGGTAAGAGCATTCTATTCATTCTGCCTTACCTGTTTATTTTTTCAGCGTATGTTTGGAAGCATTAGTTTGATAAATAACGCCATTATCTTTTAAGCGTTTAATTTCTTCTTCGTTTAAGCCTAAAACGGACTGAAGAATTCTTTCGTTATGTTCACCAAGTTGGGGTTCAAGCGGATTTTCGCCAATTCTCAGCCCCATTTCTTTTTCAAAAAATTTAATCGGAAAATTTGGAAGCTTAATCTGACCAAAAACAGGATGCTCTACATCAACAACCATATTTCTCCCTTTTAAATGAGCATCATCTATCAATTGTTTGACATTCTTCACTTCACCTGCCGGAACATGCAAATCTGCCAAAAAGGAGAGTAACTCATCTAAATCCTTTTGGATGGCCCAATCAGCAAAAATTCCATTTAAATAATCAAGATTTTCCGCTCTCTTTTCAAGTGACGCTAGGTCATCTCCACCAAATGCGTCAACAATGTCCTTCCTGCCGATTCCCTGATAAACCTTTGTAAAACGATCATGTCCCGAAGCACATACAATCGCCCATTTCCCATCCTTTGTTTCGAACGCTTCCCATGGTGCACCAAGCGGATCCTTATTTCCTCTCGCTTCTAAAGATTCCCCAGTCATACTTGTTCGAATGACAGATTCCTCTAAAACAGAAAATATACTATCCATCATACTAACCTCTAATCGTTGACCCTTTCCTGTCTTATTTCGATCGATGATGGCACTTAGAATGCCAACTGTTAAATAAATGCCGGATAAAGCATCCGCAACAGCTGGGCCCGTTTTTAATGGTTTTCCGCCTTCTAGGCCATTCTGACTCATCAGTCCCCCCATGGCTTGAGCAATTCCGTCAATGCTAGGTAGGTGTGAATAAGGCCCATCGCTGCCAAACCCATTTAATGAAGCATAAATGATGCCAGGGTTCATTTTTTCTACATGCTCATAACCAATTCCCAATTTATCCATCGTCCCGGCGACAAAATTCTCAACCACCACATCAAATTCTTTAGCTAAGTCTAAAAATAATTGTTTCCCTTCATTACTTTTCAAGTTAAGGGAGATAGACTTTTTCCCGCGATTTAACATATAAAAGTAACCGCTTACATTCCCTTGAAAAGGTGGTAACGATCTGGACCGGTCTCCTAAACCTGGTCTTTCAACCTTAACAACTTCAGCACCTAAATCCTGCAGCAATAAGGTTGCATATGGAGCTGAAAAAACCCAACTCAAATCCAATATTTTGATACCATCTAATGGTTTTGTCATTGTTTATCACTCTCTTCCTGTTACCGTTTATAAGGAACTACCATCAGAGGAAATTATTCCTTTCCCTCTGATGGATATCCATTAGCCTATTTTTTAATCCTCCAATGTTACTTCATCCATATTTTCTGCACCTGTTGGATGAGGGATATACCCCTTAACATAGTCAGCCGTAACTACAGGCTCTTTCACCTCTACAAGAGGAACTGATGGTGCATCCTCATGGACAAGCTTTTGAACCTGTTTATAAATTTCAGTTCGTTCCTGTTCATCCATTACGGATTTCGCTTTCATTAATAAGTCGCTTACCTCATCATTCACATAAAAAGTATGGTTTTGTGCTGCACCTTTTACTGCGTTATTTTTACTTAACATTGAATATAAGAAATTATCTGGGTCACCATTATCACCAACCCATCCAATCAAACCGATGGAATGTTCACCATTTCGAAGCTGATCAATATAGGCCGCCCATTCATAAGAAACAATTTTGACATTTACCCCAATTTTTTCAAGGCTTGCTTTCATTGCTTCAACCATCTTCGTCGGTTGTTGCATATAAATTCGAGAATTTGACGTAACGGCAAACTCTAGCTCGAAACCATTTGGATAACCAGCTTCAGCTAAAAGACTTTTTGCCTTATCTAGGTTGTACTCGTAATCTTCGATCTCATGGTTATAGGCCCAACTTTCGGAAGGCAACATATTCTTAACTGGCTCTGCCAGACCATAGAAAAAGGCATCTGCTATCCCTTTTTTATCAATTGCATGATTGATAGCTTGTCGAACCTTTATATTGTTCAAGGGTTCCTTTTGGTTATTAATTGATAAATATCCAACATTTAAAGCCGGACGTAAAAGTAATTGATATGAGTTATCGTTTTCAAGGGATTTTAAATCTGAAGGATTTAGACTAACCATGATATCAATTTCACCATTTTTCAACGCAGTCAATCTGGAGGTATTATCTGGAATAACTTTATATATTAATTTATCTAATTGAGGAGAATTCTCTTTCCAATACTCTACATTTTTTACTAATGTAACCGAATCATTTGGAATCCAGGATTCTAATTTAAATGGTCCTGTACCAACTGCATTTTCATGGATATCAGCACCATATTTTTTTAAAGCTGCCGGGCTTATGATTCCAAATGCATGCATCCCTAAATTCGAAAGAAAATTAGCTTGAGGTTCGGATAACTTAAATTCCACGGTATGTGGATCCACCATATTGACTTCTTCGATCACACTGCCATCCCCTTTAAATCCATTAAACATGCCGCGATACACTGAAAAAGTGGCATCATGCCTTGCAGGATGACTAGGATCCATCATTCGTTCAAAATTATAGACAACGGCTTCAGCATTAAAATCGGTACCATCATGAAACTTGATTCCTTCCTGTAAATTAAATTTCCAAGTCTTACCGTCCTCTGAAACCTCCCAATCTTTTGCTAGTTTTGGGATCACGTTTGTTGTTTCTTTTTCATACTCAACGAGCGTTTCATAGACATTTTTGCTGACTCTCCATGTCTCAATTTCATTTGCATTTTGAGGATCCATTGAATAGCTATCTGCACCTCGACCAAAGATTAAAACCTGTTCCTTTGTTTTCTCCTGCTCTTTTTTCTCATTGTCTTCATTAGAGGCTGCATTACTACATGCTGATAAAACGAGTGAAATAATTACTGCGGCTAACATGAATCTAAATGGAATTTTCATGCGGAATCCTCCCAAACTTCTATTTTTACAATTTCACTTTCGCTTTTTCTAGAAACTCCTCTATTTGTTCCCTAGTTTTACTGTCATTTCCAATAAATTCATCAATCGTATTTCCCTGCTGATAGATAACAAAGCTTGGAATTCCCATCACATTTGCTTTTATACAAATCTCCTTAAGTGAATCTGCATCAACCTTGTAAAAGCAAAAATCCCTTTGATTTTGTTCTTTAATTTCATTCATAAAAGTATCGATAAAACGGCAATCAGAACACCAGTCTGCTGAAAAATACATAACCACTGCCTTAACACCATTTACTAAGTTTGAATATTGTTCTTGATTTTGAATTTTTTCCACCACGAAGCCCTCCTTCATTCTTATTTGGTTAAAGTAGGCTTTTGTAGGCCAAGTTTGAATATTTTGTTTGCGTTTTTCCAATAAAACTTTTCTCTCACTGAATCTTTTAACGGCCACTCTTCAATTTCCTTTATCACATCTTTGATTGGCATACCCATTGTTAACCAATCAGAACCAAATACGATTTTATCCTGGATCAATGTGTTGGCATAATACATAAACATATCCCACCCTGTATTTGGTTCCGCAATATAACGCGGCCTAAAAGCTGATGTATCCACATATAGGTTTTCATATTTTAGTAACATCGCAATCATATCTGGAATCCATGGCCAACCACCATGACCCGCAATAATTTTTAGATTCTTAAAGTCCATAAGTGGTGCCTCTAAATTAGATGGATGATCAAGAAATACAGAGGTTTCTCGAAAATAATTTATGGAACTATGAATCCAAATTGGAATATCAAATTCATCACAAAGGGCATATAAAGGGTAGTATCTCCGATCATCCGCTTTCAGACCATGCTCATATGGCGGAATGACTACTGCCTTATAGCCTTGTTCAGTTATCGCTCTTCGAACCGTTTTTAAACTTTCTGTCCCCTTATGGGGATTGAACCCTGCATATCCAATGAAACGATTTGGATATTTGGTTAAAATTACACCGATATAATCATGGTCCACAGGAGGATCGTTCCCGTCCCGACCATAATCCATATTGTGAATGGCGTGATACACGACGTCAGATTCATGGAGCATGTTTAAAAAATTCTCCATCGAAAATTTGTCCTGCAACTTTGAATAGACGTCATTCATTACCTTTGCCACTGATTGACTCTCCGTTTTTTTAAAGAATTCTTCCTTCGTCATCCCAGCCAATTGGGCCCACTTTGGTCCAAATAATAGACGATATTCCGTGTTTTTCGGGTCCATTTCTTCCGGTGATTCAAAAAGAAACTCCGGCAAAGTATTCGAACAATCAATAATCAATTGGTTCACTCCTTTTTCTAAACCTTAATAATTTTTTTCAAACAGCGGTGTCTTTGTAAGGGATTTCTCCAAAGTCCCTGGTTCACACCAAATAATATCTGGTGTAAGCCTTGCCTCCGTATGAAGAGCATTTTTTATTTTCTCCTCCAACACACATAATCTGCTTTTATCGTAATGGCTGCCATATTCAAGTTTGATTTGAAGGGGAGGAACCACTCGAGGCGGTGGATTATTTAGGACAATTCGCAGTTCTCCAGTTACATCGGGAATAAAATTTGATACGACTTTTTTAATTGCAGACGGATAGACATTTGCCCCTTTAACAATCAGCATGTCATCTGAACGACCAACAAATTTTACTCTCTTTCCACTAAAACCGCACCCCGAACACTCATCAGTGAAGACTTGAATGACATCCCCTGTTGCATAGCGAATTCTTGGAAGCCCTTTCAAATTTAATTCTGTAGTAACCCTCTCTCCAATCACACCGTTATAGATAGCTAACGGAGTTTTGGTTTCAGGGTCTATTAAGTCTAATGGAAATAAATTAAGATCTGGTGCAACACAATGAATCCCATGGTATTCATCCGAGTCACAGGAAAAGCCTAGCTCTCCTAAATAATCATAAATTCTGCAACCATAGCTTTCTTCTATTCTTTTTTTAATTTTAGGAACACCTACACCTATTTCCCCGACTGTAAAAATAGCTTGAAGCCCCAGGTTTCTAACATCTGTTCCCAACTCAGCTGCTTTATGAATCAAATGTTCAGCAAGAGAAGGTGTCATCATGGCAGCTGTTGGTCCTGCCATCTTCGCGTATTGTAAAATGCTTTTACTACCTGCGCGAACGTCTACATCTATTGGTAGGACACCTTGTGATCTAACACCAAATAAAATAGAAGAAGTAGCATATATACCCAATGCATGTGAAAATAATAATCGCTCACCTGCGTGAATACCGCCATAATTAAGCATGTGTCTAATATACCGATTTAAAAATTCAATATCAGCTCGAGTAAAAGTGTAGGTAAAGGTAGGCACACCTGAGGTTCCACTAGTTGTACCTGTAAATACGATTTCATCGGGAGAACTACAAAGATGCATGCCAAATGGATGGCCAAATCTATCCGTTGATTCTTGTTGACTTGTTCTTTCAATTGCTTTGTCCATAAAAATCGGCAACTTTTGAAAATTTTCAATGGTTTGGATATCCTCTGGAAAGGCACCTGATTCCTCGAATTTCTTTCGATAAAGTTGAGAGTTTCGATAAACATATTTTAATTGTTTACATAATAGCTCTTCTTGGTGGTCCTTGATTTCTTCTTCTGACATTTGATTAAATTTAGGATTGGCATAGGTGACTTTCCTTGTCTTTACTTTTGTTTGCAACACTTCACTCCCCTTTATAAAATTATCACTATATAGATATTTGCTTATTCTAAGTCTTCTTTATATTTAGATTATATTTGAACTTAATAGTAAAATGGTAATACACATTCTTAATATAGGTATAAGCAATCCTTACACCCCTGATTAAATAAAAACAAAGCAAATAAAATATAAAGCTATATAAAACGTAAATTTATTTTTTAATAGGTACGATAAGGGAAAATGGTGGGACTCTGAGTATGGTCGAATTAACCTAGAATCCCCCCTCTCTTTTTTGCTTAGTAATAGCAAAAATCATGGGAAGAAAAGAATTTAGCCAAATGACTTTCTTAACTTCTTTTCCGCCATCACCATCGGCACTATTGGAGGCGTCATTGTTACTGATCCGAATTTTGCGATGCTTTATGGTGTTTATTCACTTGCTTTATGGAGTTTATTTACGATTGTGATCGGCTTTATTGACATTAAATTACGGACTTAACGGACCGCCATGAAGCTCAGCCAACCATAGTAATAAATGACAGCAAATCATGGAGGGAGCTCTTCTGAGAACCCGTTTTGATGTGGACGCCTTAAAGGCAAAGCATAGGGAGAAGGACGTTTTCTTCCTATCTAAAGTGGATATGCCATTTGCGAAACTTGACAAACATCAAGACCAGCTGCAATTAACAAAATCGTGGCTGTTCAGGGACCCAACCTAGACTCTGACATTTGAACCAGGGTATCTGCAGCAAACCTTTATATTTGTATGATTACCAAAAACCAAACTAAGAGGAAGAAAAAAGGTGAACCAAAGGGCTTCAAAATACGCCCTCACGCCAAAATTCCATCAAGACCAAAAAAGGAGACTGAACACTCCCTCACAGCGCGGAGTCCTTTAAGAAATAGATTAACCAGAGAAATGTCCTACTTAACTGCTTGATACCAGTAAAAGACACACAGAAATGAACCATAAAAATGGGCAAGTTGCAAATGGTTGATAATTTTGTACTTAGAACATAGTTCCATATTTTAAAAAAATCCCCTTTGTCCCAAAAATGTCCAAAAAAAGAAAAAACCCTTAGAGCAAAAAATACTCTCATGGGTTCTGTTTGGCGGGGTTCTTTCCCCTTTTTAGCGTGCAAACGACTTGTGAACAGTGCCAGTCACCGTTTGCTAGGTGTTTTCGCCATGGCACTGATGATGCTGATTTACGGACTAATTACTTATATGGGGCATCGAGCGTATCTGCCATTGGCTCCTACGAAAATGGCGGTTTAATTTTTGCTGCAGTGGCTCAGCATTATTTTGGGTCATATGGCTCTATTTTATTAGCCATCATTATCGTATTGGCATGTTTAAAAACGAGCATTGGATTGATTACAGCTTGCAGCGAGTTTTTTCATCAGCTATTGCCAAAAGTAAGCTATAAATGGTTCGTTTTGATTCTATGTTTTATGTCATTTTGCATTGCCAACTTTGGTTTAAACAATATCATTCAATTTGCAGTACCAGTATTAATGCTGCTGTATCCTTTAGCCATTGTTCTAATTTTATTGTCCCTGTGTTCCTCTCTATTCGGACATAAGCAGAGTGTTTACGCAGCGGCAACGTTCTTTACTTTTTGTGTAAGCTTCTTCGACGGCTACAGTTCGCTGGTCGGAAGTTTACCAGGCGCGGCTCTCCCATTGTTTGAATTCATTAAATTGTTCTACATGGATCATTTACCACTTTACGAGATTGGGCTTGGCTGGATCTTACCTGCTCTGGCTGGTGTGGTTATAGGTTTTTTATGGCCTATGGGCTCTGGGAAAACGGCTGTTCAATATCGCTAATTGGGACCAGCTTAGAAATTCTAAGCTGGTTCCTTATTTTATAGCGAAAAGCTGTAACCTCCTGTTTTCTTGAAGAATACTCAAATCCGATGATAAAATAATGCTTATTATGCCTATTGGAGGAAAAGATGAGTTTACAGCTAAATTTAGATTTTTATGAAGATAAGATTGAGTTCTTTGAGGCTGAGAGCATTAAAGCGCTGGAAGATAAAATTCAAGCACAAATCGAAAACAACAAAGCCCTTATGCTCTCAGTCCATTCTGTCTCCCACCAAATGTACGTTAGCGATGACGGACGCCGCTTTTATAGTGCAGTCGTGCACTTTAAGCTTAAGCAAAGTGTCGGTTCTTCTATTTCGATCTAGAAACGGAAAGTAAAGAGTGCGAACGGTGCCAGGCAGTGTTTGTTAGGCTTTTATGGAACTTTTCAAGGTGAAACATTAAAGATTTAAACGCAACAGCTGAAGATTGACATAAAAAATCCAGCAGGAAACGGCTGAACCCCGGTTCCTGCTGGATTTTTTTATTTAATTAAATAGTGCTTAAATTTGTAAAGAAAAAGATGAGCCCTTCTCGAAGGCAGTTGCCCCGTTTAGCGATATATCCAGGCGTCAGCCCACCATAGCCCAGCGCTTCTTCAACACATTTGAGGTATTAACAAGAAAAACACAATTACTTATTTAATAACATGGTTAATTTTTCATAAAAAGCGGTGATTGCATCATAAAACTCAATTATTGCACCAATTACGGTTTGACCCCCTAATTACTGACACCTGCTTCACCATTCTCGCTCTATCATAGTTTTTTATTTTTTATTTTCCTTCTTCACTTTCGTTCGTAAAAGATAAGTGAAGAAGGGTGTTTTTTTGCTATTTATAGACTGATAGCCATTTCTTCTGGAAACCCAATATCCTTGTACTTTTCATAAAATTTGGCCGGAGACATACGCCCCAGACTGCCATGGTATCTTCTCTCATTGTAGAACTCCATGTACTCATCAATGCGGTAATATGCCTCTTCAAAATATTCGAATGTGAAACGCCTGAAGAGATCACGTTCCAGGTTGCTGTGGAACGACTCGATAAATGCATTATAATTAGGTGACCTAGGAGGAATCCTCTCGTGAAAGATTTTATTCTCTTCGCAGAATTCACCAAAGTGGTTACTTACGAACTGAGGGCCGTTATCGGTACGAAGGACGATACAGTGCCCATCCTGCTCCTCTGGGGCCTTCAGACCTCTCCTGATAATGGCCTCCTTAAGCATTCCGGTTATGTCCTTCGCCTGGCATTTAGAGCCTCTGTAATAACCTACAATACGCCTATCAAACACATCGATGGCGCTTGCGATAAAGAAAAACCTTCGGCTTCCTTCAATTGACCCATATTTAATATCCAGTTGCCAATGCTGGTTCGGAGCTGTGACTAGTCGATTCCTGACAAGACGTCTGGGATACTTCGGGCTGCCTGTCCGGTGGGGAAGGAGAATTCCCAATTTGCCACATAGTCTAGCCACCTTTTTGTGGTTGATTCTAAGTTTGTGATGCTCCCTCAGATATTCTGTAAGATTCTTAACGCCGTAAGTCGCCCCATCTCCCTCAATCGCCTCCATGAGGAACTCCTCTATCTGTTCGTCTGAGATAATAATTCCTGCTTCAGTTACTGAGTAACCTGGGATTGGACGGCCCCTTTTTCCCTTGGTTACGATCTCTTCGTCGCTCCCCGCATGATAATAATATAAAGACCGATTTACTCCAGCTGCCTCTGCCAATTTAGTAATCGCAAACCCCTCCTCTGCCCATAACCTTATCTCTTCAAGGACCGTCAGGGCCGGGATTGGCTTTTTTTTAATAAATTCCTAAGCATAGCGACTTCAAGTTCTTTTTCACCAAGCAGTTTCATTGCCTGTTCGTATTTCGCCTTTAACTCTTCTTTCGTAGGTTCTATAGATAGTACCGCTGAGGCAGGGTCCTCCATCTGTCCTCTTACTTCATCTTCATATTCCTGAATCCACCTATTAAGAGTAGTACGATCGATACCTGCATGACGGGCAATAGAGGAATAATTCCCCGACTCAAGAGCTAGTCTGACATAGTTTTTTTTGACTTCCTCAAGAGCTGGTATTTTTCTGTTTGCCATTCTTCTCTCCCCCTAACTTCTTTTGATTTTCTTGACCCTAGTGTACTGTTTCTCTCAAGTAGGTGTCCAAAAGAATTAGGGGG
>NZ_LAYY01000033.1 GCF_000986785.1 Mesobacillus campisalis
TGACCTTATCTTTAAGCTGCAGGGTGTCCAGTGTTTCAAGATAAAGCTTGGTAATCCTGATGACGGATAAATCATTGGCGGTGAGCAGTAAAATCTCATTTGCCTGCACTAGGCAGCTCATATGAATATCGGATAAATAACCCGGCATGTCAATGAGCACGACATCGTAGAGCTTTTTAGCTTCATCTATAGCGGTTTTCAAATGCTGCTCGGTGATTCCTTCAAAAAACTCCGGGCGAGGAGGCGCTGCGAGGATCGCCACACCGCTTGGGTGCTGAAGCATATACTGGTCGATGGTATAGTTGGTGCGCCCGTACGCTTCCTTGACCCATTCATAGATGGTCCGCTTTGGTTTTTCGTTAAAATACATAGCCATATCACCAAACTGGATGTTGGCGTCAATGACGGCCACTTTTTTCCCCTTTTTTGAGAATGCAATAGCCAGATTTGCGGTGAAGGAAGTTTTGCCGATGCCGCCCTTGGGACCGCAGACTGCCAGCACAGCGCTGTTTTCCTTGGGAAGTTGTGCATATACCTTCCCTTTGCCGGAGCGGTGTTCCATAAAACGGATCGCCTGCTGCACAGCCTCCCGCATTTCTTCATTAGTATAGGAAGCTCGTAATATATCAGACGCACCCATATTCATCGCTTTTTTCACATTTTCCATATTGTCAGGAACAATGAGAATCACATAGACATGCGGGTAGGAAACCGAAATCTCCTGGCATAGGTCGTAAACATTGTAGACCGAGTTCGCCTTCAAAAACAAAACGGAAGTTTGGTTTTCGACCAGCTGTTTGTGGAGGCTTTCCAGATGATTTGTGCTGACCAGTGAATATTCCTTTTTATCCAAATAGGCAGCCAGGTCGCCTGGATCCGTATTGGTATCAGAAAAATAGAACCAGTAAATGCTCACGTTTATTCCTCCTTATCGTCATCTTCCTTGATGATTTCCCTTGTTTCCGTGTAGCCTTTCTTGCCGGTCTCCTTATCCTCTTCGTTACGAAGCATGAGGTAAAAACCGTCTTTATCCTTTGAAGCTAGGCCGAGCATGACGCCTTCCTCCGGTGTTACTTCCAGGGTTACTGATTGATAGTGCAGCGCTTCTTCAGGATTGTCGGCAGACTTGCCGGAAGCAAGGACTCTTATATTTTCAAGAACTAGAATGGCAGACTTAAACATCTTATCTTTGTCTTTATCCTTATCCCCTGTTTTATCTTTTGCTTTCTCCTTTGACGTAGCGTAGGCAATGACATCAACCTTGGATTCTGGCTCAACATAGCCTGATACACCTGGGACTATATCCACAAAGATTGAGATCCCCCGCTTCCCTTTTTCAATCTCCGCCATAGGATTGCTGATCTCGCGTTTAACAGGACCATCTTCTTCCTCTTCGGCCGTTTCGCTGGCTGCAGCCAAGTCAGCTGGAGGGGTTTCTACAGTTGTTGCAGTTTCTTTGGGCAATACGGCAAAATAAGCAACAATGGCCACCATTGTACCCATGAACAATGACCAAATCCAGATTTTTTTGGTGTTCAAAATGATCTCCCCTTCATTAAAAGAACCTTGTTTACCCTGCTAGTTTTACGCCATAGAGGAGGTTATCTTCCCAGCTTCCTCCACCGGTCATTTCCTCAATTTCTCCTTTGGATATAGAACTGATAAAGCGGCCTCTAAGGTATTTATCAGGTCCTCCTTGGAGAAAAAAACCCTCAATCCAATACGCAGCAAAACCAACAACTTTCACCTGGTCTCTTCCTTCGGCATCCCATTTTTCAATCACCACTACATTAATGACTCTGCTACAGGAATTGTCAGCCGTAGAAAAGTCACTACAATAGGTTCTGCCTGCATCAATATCTTGCTGAATTAGTGTTTTAACTGCTGTATCAACCTGTCCCCACATACCACCAGGCTCAGTTGTCGCATACTCCTGGTCAACGGTAAAAGTGCCGCCGTTAACAAGTGCGCTAGCCAAGGAACTTGCACCTGGGCCATCTAGCTGCAAGAAGCCGCAGTTACCGGAACTATGATTTGGGCCTCCGTTATTTCCGTTATTCCCATTGTTTCCGGAGTTTCCGTTTGAACTTGAGGTATCGTCTGTTAATGGTTCCTTTTTACATATTAGGTCCGTTCCATTCGGTACCATGCTTGCTTCTACAGCAATAGGAGCAATCCCAATACCTGTTTTAAGAGGACTAACAATCGCCTTTGCACGGGCTGTTACCGGAACAGTGTTGAAATTTAGGACCTTGGCGAACGTCATCGGTACTTGTACAGTTTTTTCAGCTTCTATATAATTCTTTACGACAGCATCAATTTCACTGCTTTCAAGATCATAGCCATTTTTAACCGATACATCTTTGGCAATCGTCTTAGCTTGAACATCATTTACCACCAGGCCATGGGCACCTGCCAGGACAGCCGCATCCAAAGCCTTTTGTAGTTTACTTTTTTCTGTGTATAACCTTCCTCCATCAATAACGATAGCTGTAAACCCAAGTAAAGCCACCATGGCAAGAGCCACGATTACTAAGGATGCACCATTTTCATTTCTCAAATTTTTCACTGCCCGGATTATCTTCATTATTCCACCCTCATCACTGTGGTGTTAGTTATCGTGAACCCTCCGGAAAGTAAATTACCAATAACCGGAGTAATAAAACTAAAAGGATAATCAATAACAACCCGCGCATCAGTTCCCGATGCCCCTGTTGTAACGTTTACATGGGCCGTAGTAAGATTGATGCTACCGCCAGAGTTTACTGCTACTTGCTCTGCCTCAGGTCCAGTTTTACCAATGCTCGCTGCCCTGGCTGCCTCCCTGCCAGCATGATCAATGGTTAAATACGTATGAAATACACGGCCAAAATCAACAATTCCAAACAAAACCAAAATCAGAATAGGAAGAACAAGAGCGAATTCAACAAGCGATTGCCCTTTTTCTGACTTCATTAGAAACCACCCCAGATTAACGTGCAGAATGTGCCAAGGACGATCGCTACGCCGTATGGGAAAGAGATGCTTGAAGTTTTTTTATCACTGGTGATGATCATGGAGCCCAGGTTGCCTCGGAGGAATGTTAGATTGAATAGAAGATTCTTGAGTGGGTACCAGAAGCCTCTCTCTTTAACAATAAGAGCAATTGCTATTGCGCCACCTATTAATGCTGTGTAGATAAATGAGTAGAAGACAAAATTAGCTCCCATTAACGCTCCTATAGCTGCCATTAGCTTTACATCTCCGGCACCTAGGCCGCCAAGTAGATATGGAATTAATAATAATCCCGTTCCGACAAAAAAACCTTTTCCGCTATACAAGAGGCCTTCAATTCCACCGCCCAATACGTTTATAACCATACTGAAAACAATGGTTGGTATAGTAACGATATTTAATATTTTTCGAGACCTAATATCTGTATAAAGACAAATAAGAAGAACTGTTATTAAAAATATTATTTTCAGTATAATAACCTCCCTTTTTTAAAAAACACCCCGCCTTTCAGCCTCGAAAAGCAGGGTTCTGTAAAAGATATTAAAAAGTGTTTTTATTAAACAGTTGGTAATGAATCTAAAACTTTATCAAAGAGTGTATTAATTTTAGGACCCAATAATAGTAAGGTAGCAATTACCGCAACTGCAATTAAGCCTATAAGCAATCCATACTCCGTCAACGCTTGTCCTTCTTCTTCAACAACCAAATTCTTCATTTTTTCTAGCATTCCCATTTCCTCCTCATATTCTGTCCTTTTTTGAGACTCGTTCATTTTAGTGAACTTTGTTAAATGCTCAACTGTTCTTTCCAGTTAACTTTTTGTTCTCTTTAATGAACAACCCTTGAGTAAATAATAGGACATTGGTAAGTAAATGTAAATAGATTTCTATAATTTTTGTTCTCAATAAAAAACGACATATTTCAACATTTTTATCTTGTTATAAAAATCATATCAAATTCCTTTATAAAGAACAAAACACAAAACAAAACCCGGACAACCTCAATGTCCGAGTTCTCAATCTCATATTTTTATATACTCCCTAGGATCCACACTATTAGACTTCTCCAAATCCCAAAGCCCCTCATGAATCTCGAAATGCAAATGCTTCCCGGTACTATGGCCGGTGTTGCCCATGTACCCTAGCAGCTGCCCTTGGGTGATTTGCTCGCCGGTTTCGACGAGGCGGTTTTCGAGGTGGGCGTAGACGGTGGTGAAGGTTTGGCCGTTGAGCTGGTGGGTGACAAACACGACGTTGCCGTAGGAGCTGGAATAGTAGGAGCGGATGACGGTTCCGCTGGCGGCTGCGACGACTTCTGTGTCCCCGGATCCATCGGCGATGTCAATGCCGGCGTGGGGACTTCCCCAGCGCATGCCATATTCGGACGTCACACTTCCGGTCGTTGGCACAATGAACAGGTCATCGCCCTGCTTTATCGGCGTTTTTTGTTTTAAAGGCTCTTTCTTTTTCTCCTTTTTCTCTGGAACAGGTGTTGGTTTTCTCGCTTCCATCTCTGCTATAATTGCTTTTTCCTGTGCTTCAATCAGAGCCTGAATTTCTTCAATATTAAGCAGATCAGCTTCGATATATTCCTGTTCTTTTTTCAAGGCCTGCATGACTTTATTCTTTTCTTCCGCTTTGATCTGCTGTTCTTCTTTCAGGGCCAGCAGCTTTTTCTCACTTTCTTCCAAAGAAACCAGCTTGGTCTGAAGCTCTTTCTCCATTTCTTCTTTCCGCTGGAGGTCGCGGTAATGGGTTTCCATGATTTTTTTATCGGAATCGAGGATTGCTTTGGTGGTGATGGCCCTGTCGATGAATTCGCCGAAGCTTTTCACACCGAGGAAGACTTCTATGTAGGAAACCCTCCCTCCCTGGTCCTGGATGGTCCGCAGCCGTTCGCTGATGACTTTTTCCCGCTTTTCCATTATGTCTGTAATAATTTTAATCTCTTGTTTTTGATTCTCTATATCTCTAACAATCGCTGTTTTTTCAGGCTGAAGCTTGCGGATTTCTTCGTTGATCCTTGCCGCCTCTTCGTCGAGATATTTGATATCTTTTAGGATTTCCTCCTGCTGGCTGCTAATCTCTGTTTTTTGTTTTTCCTTATCCTGTTTTTCGCTTTCAAATTGCAGGCGTTCTTCACGCACATTCTTGAGGAAATCTTCCATCGTAAGCTTTTCATCTGCTTTTGCTGCCTGAGGCAAGCTGGCAATGGTGACTGAGGTGAGCGCTACGAATGCGATAAGCTTGATTCCTTTCACTTCATGTCCCCCCAAACTAGTGAGTTGCTGAGCAAACACTTCTTTCTTAATATTCTAGCTGCACGCCTGTTTTCCTGCCTGTTTTATGCTTGTATGTATATGATAATCTATAAGGTTTTCGGCAGGAAAAGAACACAAAAAGCAGCAAGGTTCCCTGCTGCCTAATTCTTCTCCGGTGGATGGATCGTTTTGATTTTAGTGATGAAATAATACCATTTATATAGCACAACTGCCAGCAGAATAGCCCGGACATAGGCTTTATCGACCATGATAAAAGCAATGAGGATCATGCTGTCGGCAAACAGGTTGAGGATGACTTTCTGTTTCACTGTCATCGAATTGTCCCGGATGAAATCCTGGAGATATTTCTTGTAGACCTTTGTTTCCCGGAACCAGGCTTCAAACCTCTTGGAGCCTTTTACGAAGAAGAAGAGCGCCAGCAGTAGAAGAGGCGTGGTTGGCAGGACGGGCAGGACAATTCCCAGCATTCCGAGACCCATGAACAGAAATCCTAGAGCTATATAAAGTAGGTTGACCAGTTTTTTTATGGCACGTACCTCCTGCATGTTTTCCCATTTCATTATAGCATTTCCGGCATGTTTTCAAAACGCGGTAGTTGCTCGGATAATAATGTGGGGTACGGCTCAGGGCTTGTGCAAATTTAACGCAGGAGGCGTAGTTGCTTGACCTCTCTATTCCTCCAGGAAATTTTTCACCCGCTCGTATGTTTTTTCGTCGCCGATAATCACCAGGATGTCACCGGCCTGGATGCTGGCATACGGGCCGGGAGACAGGATGAGCTCCCCTGAGCGCTTAATGCCGGCAATGGTTCCGCCTGTGTTTTGCCAGAATTTCAGTTCTGATACGGTCTTTCCGATGTGGCTGAAATCCGGTTTAATCTCAATTTCGATGGGCGTCAGCGGGTTGGTGTGACGCATCTTTCCAGTATAGTCGATGATTTTATCAATTGTTTGATTAAGATCTTCGTCCAGCTTTTGGCGTTCTGAGATGAGCTGCCTCATTTGCTTTTCAAGGTCCTTGATGCTGGCAAGGGTTGAAAAGCGGTTGATGTATTTAAAGGCGTTTTCACGCGAGGAGATGACGACTCCGCTTCCCTTGGCCGAATGGACGATCTCAACATCTTCAAGGATCTTAATGGCCTTGCGGACCGTTTCCGGTGAAACATTGTATTCGCTCGCAAGCGTCGAGCGGCCGTGAATTTTCTCGCCAACTTTAAACTTTCCATCATAGATCCGGTTGGCAATATCAATAGCGATTCGTTCATAAACAGGCATCTTCGTGCGCTGCAACATGCTCACATCCTTATCAGAGGGGTCAGGCACCCTTTAATGCTTTAATGCTTCACCACACAGCGGGTCAGGCACCCTTTAGCGCTTTAGTGAAGGGAATGGTTTGATACTATGCATAGGTATGTACTTATTCTAGTGGAGGCGGGGTTATTAATCAAACGTATTATTAGTATTATTGGGACCCGTTCGTCCCTAGGTTTCCCGTGGCGCGGGCTCCAATAGGCCTTATTGGAACCTATCCATCCCTGTTGTTGCGCCAAACGGGCTCCAATGACCCTCATTGGAACCCTTGCACCCTAAATGAATCCTCTAACAGGCTCCAATCTCCTTATCAAGGTCCTTCACACAACAAAAAAGCCCCCGCCCTCTAAAATGAAGGGAGGAAGCTTTTATGATTACTTGCTATACAAAATCGGCGATCCTGGTCCAATGTCGAGTCCTGTCAGCATCCAGACAATCAGCAGCAATACCCAAAAAATCGTCAAAGCAATGGAGTATGGCAGCATGGTTGAGACCAATGTACCAATTCCGACCTTTTTGTCATACTTCTGGGCGAAGGCAATGACGATCGCGAAGTATGGCATCAATGGCGAGATGATGTTGGTTGTTGAATCAGCGATACGGTACGTAAGCTGTGTCAATTCCGGAGAATATCCGATTCCCATCATCATTGGCACGAAGACAGGAGCCATGATTGCCCATTTTGCGGTTGCACTTCCGATAAACAGGTTGATGAATCCCGAAATCACGATGAAGGTCAGGATTAGCGGGATTCCTGTGAATCCAGTGCTCTCGAGGAACTCAGCCCCATTTACGGCCAGGACAATTCCCAGCTTGGATTCGTTGAAGTAGGCAACGAACTGCGCCGCTACGAAAGCAAGCACGATGTAAGAGCCCATGGTCGCCATCGTTTCAGACAATTGGTTAGCAACATCTTTATCATTCCTGATGGATTTGGTCAATTTCCCGTACACCAAACCAGGAATAAAGAACATGATTAGGATAATTGGTACAAGAGTCTGCAAGAAAGGCGAATCAATGATGCTTTCAGCGCCGGCACGAAGAGGTCCCCACTCCGGAATAACGAGCAAAGCAATCGCAATACCAGTAATAATAACCGAAATAAGGGCGCCCCAGAGGCCCTTCTTTTCTTCGGGGCGCAATTTGTTTGCTTCTTCGTTAACCTCAACATTCCCTTTGTAAGTGCCAAGTCTTGGCTCAACGATTTTATCGGTAACAACCGTTCCCACTATTGTGATGAGGAACACCGATACAATCATGAAATAGTAATTCATGGCATAGTTCATCTGTGCTGCATACTCAGGGTCCAGCATGGCAGCAGCGTCTTGTGTCATACCGCCAAGGAGCGGATCCAGGGAAGTCAGCAACAGATTGGCACTGAATCCACCCGATACACCGGCAAACGCCGCAGCAAGACCTGCAAGCGGATGCCTTCCCAATCCAGCGAAAAGTACAGCTCCAAGCGGAGTCAATACAACATATCCTGCATCAGATGCCATGGAGCTCATGACGCCTGCAAATACCAATGCAGCCGTGATTAGCTGCTTTGGAACAGATGTAACCAGGCCGCGCAGGGCTGCAGAGATCAAACCGGAACGTTCAGCAAGCCCGATACCGAGCATGGTGACAAGAACCGTACCCAATGGAGCAAAGCCTGTAAAGTTGCTTACCATGCTTTGGAATAGATATAAAATACCTTCAGAGCTTAGAAGGTTTCTGACTTCAATAACTTCTCCTTCATTCGCAGGGTCTGGAACGCTCATCCCCATGCTTGAGAAAATGGCAGAAAGTACGATAACAGTCAGCGCGAATATTGCGAATAGCGTGACCGGGTCTGGCAGTTTATTTCCAACACGTTCAATGGTGTTCAATGAACGTATAACAAAACCTTGTTTGCCTTGTTTAGACATCGGAAGTATTCCCCTCTCTTTCTTAACGTTTATTTAAATTTTCTAAAAACTAAAAGAAGACATATGAGGATTATAAAGAAGATAACATCTGAATGGAAGGGTAATTCCGATATTCGCAATAGGGATTCTTTTCCCAAAATTCATTTATCCCCTGCCCCTTTACAACATGAAAGCAGGAAAGAGTGCCTGACCCTCAGCGCTTTAAAGCGCTAAGGGTCAGGCACTCTTCTTTTCGGTGATGCGTTAATTTCTTAAGATGATGTAGATGAGATAGGCTGTGTAGACGGCTACGAGGACGGCGCCTTCGACTTTGGAAATTTTGTACTTGGTCCGCGAAAAGATCAGCAGTACAACTGTAAGGATAATCATGCAGACAACGTCGGTAAAAATCCTATTGTCCACGGCAAGCGGCGCGATGGTAGCGGATGCACCAAGGACGAATAGAATATTGAAGATGTTGCTGCCGACAATGTTGCCGAGCGCAATTTCCGTTTGCTTCTTCAGAGCTGCCGTAATCGAAGTAACCAGTTCAGGGAGCGAGGTTCCAATCGCCACAATGGTTAAGCCTACCAGCGTTTCACTCATTCCAATGGCCAGCGCAATCTGGGTGGCATTGTCGACAACCATATCGCCCCCAAAGATGATGGCCGCCATTCCGCCAACCGTGAATACCAGGTTCTTCCCCCAGGTGATGTCCTTGTTTTGAACCTCTTCAACTGAATCGCTGCTCCTGCTGTTTCTCGCCACTTCAAATATGTAGTACAAGAAAATGGACAAGAATAGAAGCAGGATAATTCCTTCACTTCTCGTAATCAGGTTGGTGCCCCGATTTTGCAGGGCAACATCACTGATGAATACCCATAGTACGATGCTTGCCAGCAGCGTAAACGGAATTTCCTTCCGAATGGTTTCACTTTCCACTTTCAACGGGTTGATGATCGCAGTGATCCCAATAACCAGCGTAATATTCAGGATGTTGCTGCCCACGACGTTCCCAAGTGAAACATCACTGCTGCCTTCCATGGCGGCAATGATGCTGACGGTGGCTTCCGGGGCGCTTGTCCCGAATGCGACAATCGTCAAGCCTACCAAAATGGGTGGAACTTTGAGAAGCTGGGCAATGTTTGATGCCCCTTCTACGAAATAGTCCGCTCCTTTAATGAGCAGAATAAAACCAACAACCAATAAAATATAAGTCATATATTCACCCCTCCATACTAGACCAATCCTTATGCGGGCCTTTTCTGATGTTTGGTACTTTGAATGATGGGTTTTTGCGAACTATTCCATATCATACCCCAAATTTTGGACGGCACACATTTTGAATATCGCCTGCCCAAACCCAATCCCACTAACCATAAAATGCCTTCGTCCAAAATCTCCAAGTCCGAATATGGCAAGGTTTTTAATCCAATAAACAGCAAAAAAAAGGATGCCGGCAGCATCCTTCATCTTGATTATCCAATATTTATAAATTAACATCCACTTTAATCAGCTGTTCATCATTTTTGTCGATCCCCAGATAACGCAGGGTTTCAGACGGTGTATGATGGTTGAAGATGTTCATTAAAAAGGAAATGGCAATGCCTTTTCTATAGGCATGATACCCAAATGTTTTCCTTAGTGTATGTGTCCCGATCTTACCGGTTATTCCTACCTCTTTTGCGGCCTGGTTGATAATCCGGTAGGCCTGCTGCCGTGAAATCGGCTGATTATCCTTTTTAGACTTAAAAAGATAATCATCTTCCTTGAAGTTTCCGTTCCCCAAGTAGCTCTTCAAGGCTTCCTCCACACTGCTGTTGATGTAAAAGGCCTTCTGGTCTCCGCTTTTCCCGTCTTCTACACAGAGGAATTCCCTAGGCTTTTGTCCGTCCCAGATATCGCCTACCTTGATGGACAGCAAATCGCTGATGCGGATACCGGTGTTGATGCCTAAAACAAACAGCAATAAATCGCGCGGTGATTGCTGCTGTAAATTTTTCTTGATGCATTGAATCTTTTCTATGTCTTTAATCGGATCAACATATTCCATGAGACCAACCCCCACCACCAAATCCTGCTTCTTACAGGTTAGCAAATCGGTGCCCCTTTTACAATTTTAACTTTTATTCCCTGGGAGTATAGCAAAAAAAGAAGCAAAGCCGCAAGCCCTGCTTCTTTTTTTGCTAATATAGCCTCATGGCTCGGGAGCAGGATGGTTCAAAGCTGTACATCGACGCCTCCGCGTGGATGTGCCGGCGGTTTAGCACATGTGCAAAATCCTGGATGGCCTGTGTGTTTAGCCTGCACGTATCCTCGGTAACGCCGCCCACCCTTTTGACGATTTGTTTTTCAATAAAATTCATTCTGGAAACAAGGAATTCACCGCCAAAAAAGCCGTTTGCAATAGCCCGGTCCCTGAGAGAGTGAGGGAAAGCGCTCTCAAATTGCTGTTCTGCTTCCCGTCCCTCGCACATGCAGCACAGAAAAAGCCCGATATTCTTTGTCATCAGGTCGGCAGAATTCTCTTTAATAAACTTCCTGACTTTACTCTGGATGTTTCCGGCATGAATGGAACCGCCAATAATCACAGTGTCAAATAGCCCAATGTCAGAGTGAAGCCTTGTCCGGTTCAAATTGACAACCACTACATCCCCTTCCAGCTCCTTCCGCAGAAGTAACGCGGCCTTCGATGTCGTACCATGGGAAGAACAGTAAACAATCAAGCTTTTCATACGTTCGCCTCCTGAATGGTCGATATGATAAAACCCAGCCTCGAATCTGTTGAAGGCTGGGCTGTCTGGGCATCAGGAATTTATCTCATAATTTCATTATAACTGAACTTTTTTAAAAACAGCGAAAGGCTTGTGGCAATTTTCTTACAAAAGCCACGTAAACCAAGATTGCCACTCCCTTGTCATGCCTTTTCCACCGTCCGGGCAAGAAACGCTCCAATAAGAAGCGCCCAAACGGGGGCACTTATATGAAAAAAGGAGACATCTGACAGAGTGACGATAAACGCGGTCAAGGCGCTGATTTTATACCTGCTGGAGGAAAAGCCTGACTGCAGGCTGCCATACAGGACGGAAACGAGCGAAAAGCCCGCAAGCATCGCAACAAAGGTTTGTGGAAGCGATTGGATGAACGGGACGATTTTCCAGGCAAACACTCCAAAAACCAGGATTACAGCCCCGGCAGCCACCGAAGCCATATAGCGCTTTTCCCGTGGCCCCGCATCAGGCCCTGCACATATGGCGGTCATCATGCCGGCAATATTGGCGCTTTGCCCCCCGAAGAAACTTGCCATCACAGAAAACGCACCGCTTGCAGTAAGAATTTTACGGATAGGCGGCTTATAGTCCCCGCTCTCAAGCGCGCCGATTCCGGGAGCGGCATCATTGCTGAGGATCAGCATCGCCAGCGGAAGTGACAAGGTCAAAAACCCAATCATGCTAAATTCGGGAATTTGAAAAGATGGCCATGAAAAAACCAGCTGCGAAGCACCTGCAGATAGCCCATCTGTCAGCAGGAGGGAAGCCAAAGCCGCGGCGATCGCTCCCAGTACAGGGGGAATGCGCCTTGAGTAGCGGGTGCACAGCAGAAAGCTGACGACGGCCGCCCCGCCTACCGCCGGCATTTCCTTGACTGCCGGAACCAGCTGGACCACATAGCCAGCAACCAGTCCGCCAAGCATGGCCGAAATGACTTCCCGCGGCACCCATTTCATCATCCTTGTGAACAGCCCGCTCACAGCGATCAGGAAAATCAGCAGTCCCGACATCACATAACCGCCGATCAGCTGCGGATAGGTGAACTGTGCGGTCGCCGTGGCAAGGAAAGCCACTCCTGTCAGCGAGTGACCCCCTGTTATCGGGATCCGGAACAACAGTGGCATCAGGATGCCGTATACTCCTCCGAAAAAGTAAACCGCGAACATCCAGCTGACCGTTTGCTGACTGGTAAAGCCTCCGCTTGCCGAAGCCTGTAAAATAATAAGGGCTGGACCGGTCATCACCAATGTGCTTGATATCAGTCCAGCAGAAATGTTTTGACTATTTAAATCCCGCAAAATAGAATGCTTCTTTTCTTTTAAATGATCATCGTATCCTTCAGCCAATCCCAAAATGTCCACCCCTGCTTACGTTCATTACTACTATCTTTAGGGCAGAACATCCAAATTGTCAACCAATTCCGTCATTTTACTTCCGCAAGCTCTCCCTGCATGGTGCCGTTCTTGGCAAAATTCACATGCCAGGACAAAGCCTTCTCAAGCACATGTGGAGTTTGCCCTCCTCGTTCAAGGGCTTCCCGGTAGTATTCGCGCAGCTGCTCCCGGTACATAGGGTGTGCGCAGTTTTCAATGATCTTCTCGACCCGCTCCCTTGGCGCAAGCCCGCGCAAATCAGCATATCCCTGCTCGGTGACAATCACATCGACATCATGCTCGGTGTGGTCCACATGGGAAACAAACGGCACGATGCTTGAAATCTTTCCATCCTTGGCAATCGACTTTGTCACAAAAATCGCCAGGCGTGCGTTCCGCGCAAAATCTCCGGAGCCGCCGATGCCGTTCATCATCTTTGTGCCAAGCACATGCGTCGAGTTCACATTGCCGTAGAGGTCCAGCTCCAAGGCGGTATTGATGGAAATCAGGCCGAGGCGGCGGATGATTTCGGGGTGGTTGGATATTTCCTGAGGACGCATGATCAGGCGGTCACGGTATTTCTCAAAGTTGCTGAACACTTCTTTCATCTTGGAATCTGACAATGTAATCGAACAGCAAGAAGCAAATCGGACCTTGCCAGCATCCATCAGCTCAAAGACCGCGTCCTGCAAAACTTCCGAATATACTTCCAGGTTCTCAAACTCTGAATACAGCATTCCATGAAGAACCGCATTTGCCACCGATCCGATACCCGATTGAAGCGGGGCCAGCTTCTCTGTTAATCTGCCAGCCTCAATCTCCGTCCGGAGGAAGTTCAATAAATGCTCAGCCATGATCTTCGTTTCTTCATCCGGTGCGACAATCGTTGAAGGAGAATCCTCCTGGTTGGTGAACACGATTCCTTTGATTTTCCCGGCATCGACTTTGATGCCTGTCGACCCAATCCGGTCATCTGCTTTTGCCAGCGGAATCGGCTCCCGGTCTCCCTGTTTCCCTGGCTCATATAAGTCATGCAGCCCTTCCAGTTCAGTGGACTGTGCCATATTGATTTCAACAATGATGTTTTTGGCGTTGTGCGCAAAAGACAGGGAGTTTCCAATCGACGTTGTCGGAATAATCATTCCATCCTCTGTAATCGAAACCGCTTCCAAAATAGCGAAATCAATAGGCTCCATCACTCCGGCCCGGATCATTTCCGCCGTATGCGAAAGATGCTGGTCCACAAACATGAAGTCGCCATTGTTAATTCCCTTCCTCATCGTGGGGTCCGCTTGGAATGGCAGTCTTTTGCCCAGGATTCCCGCCTCGGCAAACAGCTTGTCAACATCCGATCCGAGCGATGCTCCTGTATAGACATTCACTTTGAACGATTCCGTCTTCGCCCGATCCACCAAAGCAAATGGTACCGCTTTCACATCGCCCGCACGTGTGAATCCGCTCAGCCCCAGGGTCATTCCATCCTGTATCCATGATGCCGCTTCTTCAGGGGTGACAACTCTGTCATGCAAGCCCTCATGCCTGATCCGTTCCAAATTTCCCATACTACCATCCCTTTCTGGTAAATAGATTTATTCTCATTTTACCCACGGAAAAGGGGAAGACAGAAAATTTGGAATACAAAACAAGATACTCTGACCAAGCAGCATATCCAATGTATGAAGCAGAAAATTCCGCTAAAAACCCAGCAGTTTTCGGAAATAACTTGAGTATGACTGGCTCACCGGCACCCGTTCCCCATTGTCCATGGCCAGCAGAAACGTAGAATGAGTGTCTGGAAAAATCTCTTCAATGTGGTTCACATTGACGATAAAAGAGCGGTGGCAGCGAATAAAGTAATCTTTCGGCAGCAGATACTCAAACTCCTGAAGCGAGTACTTATGCGTCCCCTTGTACTCTCCTGTATACACATGCGTCTTTTTGTCCTTCGCTTCCAAATGGACGACATCACCAAAAGGAATCGGCTTCCAGCCGTCCGAAGTTTTGACCGTGACAACCGATTTTCCGTCCGTCAAAGCCGGAAAGATGGCCGTCACGCATCCTTCAATCTTCCCTTCATGAAGAAACGGCACAGCCATCCCGTGGTAAGGAATCCCGAATAGATCCCGGTTGATGAACTCGGATACCTTTTGCTGCGACGCTACTGCCTTGTAGGCGATGGTTCCTTCCTTAAGAGGATCGCCAGGCCTGATTTTCAAATCAATCCGCTTGCTTGGGCGGTAATATATATATTCCTTTGTATTGGATACGGCAATTGAGATTTCGTCCGAAAACAGCTCGCCGATAACATCGAGCATTGAAACAACCGTGATGCTCTCCATCCCCTTCACTCCCTTTGCTGGATGTATCATTCACTTTCATTTTACAGCGTTCTCAAACAGAAAGACAAAGGTGGCGCATGCTGTTTTCATCGTCTTTCTGCTTCCATGTTATAATCAGGCTACTGACTTTAGGAATGAAAGGATTTTACAGATGGATACAATAGGATTTATCGGCTGTGGTAGCATGGCCAAAGCGATGATTGGCGGATTAGTCTCTTCGGGATATGTGAGCCCCGGGAATGTTTATGCCTCCAACCCCTCTCCGGGAAATCTGGATGAAATGAGAGAAGCTTACGGCATTGCCACGACCCATGACAATCTTGAGGTGGCCCGTAAAGGGAGCATCCTGTTCCTGTCCGTGACTCCCAATAAATATGATTCCGTCATTGCCGAAATCAGGGACAGCATCCGGGAAGAAGCGATTATCATCATGATCGCCGCCGGGCAGACCCTTGAACAGAATGAGCAGCGCTTCGGTCGGCCAGTCAAGCTGGCAAGGTCGATGCCGAATACGCCAATGCTTGTCGGCGAAGGGATGGCGGCCGTGAGCGTAAATGAAAGAATTTCAGAGGGTGAAAAGCAGCTGATCAAGGAAATATTCCAGTGCTTTGGCAAAGTCGAATTTGTCGAGGAGCATCTGATGGATGTGGTCAGCGGCGTAAGCGGGGCTTCGCCGGCTTATGCCTATATGTTCATTGAGGCGCTGGCCGATGGAGCCGTACTTCAGGGAATGCCGCGGAAGCAGGCCTATGCATTCGCTTCACAGGCCGTTTTGGGAGCAGCAAAAATGGTACTGGAAACAGGGAAGCACCCCGGGGCCTTAAAAGATGAAGTCTGTTCAGCTGGCGGGGCAACAATCGAAGCCGTGGCCAGCCTTGAAGAAAACGGGCTTCGCTCCGCTGTCATCAAGGCCGTGCAGGCTTGCGTAAAAAAATCGCAATCCATGAAATAAGGAATGTATAAACTTTTGCTTAGCGGGGCATCCTGTAACTGTATTCCCCTTTATTGAAAAAGCATCTGCCTCCGTGGCAGATGCTTCTTTTTTTACTCTATTCTTCTTCTGTTCCTTCTTCATTCCGCTCAAGCACGACTACCTTGATCCTGCGCACCCGGTGGTTATCTACTTCCTGGACCGAAATCTCAAGGTTCTCATACATGAACCCTTCTCCCTGCTTTGGAATCCGCTCGAGCGACTCGAAAATCCAGCCTCCCAGGCTGTGCGCGGTCGATTCCGGCATTGGGACATTGAACATCTCGGCAAAATCATCAAGATCATACTGGGCATCAAATTCGTAGGTGGTATCACTTAGCTTAGTCATGACATTCACTTTCTCATCATGCTCATCCCAAATCTCGCCAACAAGCTCTTCAAGAATATCCTCCAGTGTTATCAGCCCCGATGTTCCGCCAAATTCATCGACGACGATGGCCATATGGCTTTTCGTTCTTTGCAGTTCAGGCAGCAGCGAGGCAATCCTCATCGACTTCACCACGAACATTGGCTTGCGCAGCAATTTTTCAACCACGATTTCCTTTCCCTGGATCAGCTCTGAGAAAAATTCGCGTTCGGATAAAAAGCCAATGATATTATCTATATTTTCTTTATAAACGGGGATTCGCGAAAATCTCTCCGCCAAAAATACCTGTTTAATCTCTTCAATCGGCTGACTTACTTCAACGGCAATCATATCCATCCGATGGGTCAGCACTTCGCCGACGGTAATTTCATTAAATTCCAGCGAGCGGTGGACGAGCTCTCTTTCGTCCTTATTGATGACGCCCTCTTCTTCACTGATATCCACCATTACTTTAATTTCTTCCTCGGTCACGGATGGAGACGCTTCCTTGTTTTTGGAAAAGGTCCTGGAAACGACATCCTTCAGCTTCGCGAACAGGAAGTTGAATGGTGTCAGCAGTTTCATGAGCAGCAGCAGGATTCCCGAAATCTTCAGGGAATAGCTTTCCGCGTTTTCCTTCGCAATCGACTTTGGCAAAATCTCACCGAAAATCAGGATCAGGATGGTCATGCCCAGCGTGCTGACCACAAGGCCGGTACCTGCGCCAAAAAGACCGGTGAACACACTTGCCGCAATACTTGAAGCCGCAATGTTCACGATATTGTTTCCTATCAAAATGGTAGATAAAGCGTTGTCGAAATTATCAGAAATGTATAAGGCCTTTTTACTTCCAGGCTTGTTCTCAGTTACATAATTCCGCAGCCTGATTTTATTCACACTTGAAAACGCAGTTTCCGCTGATGAAAAGAAAGCAGAAAAAATGATTAGAACAACCAGAAAGATAATTAAACCTATGGGCACTTCAGCCAAAAGTATTCACTCTCCAAAATTAAAATAAATTTACCCTTTTAATTTTACAGATACACCCTTGATAAATCAAATATCAATCATTGAATGCCCTTTTAGCGAGACCCTCAACCCGCATAAAGACACAAAAAAGCATTTGGAGGGATTCCCAAATGCTTTTCTCGTTATCTATTATTGTTCCTCGGAAGTTGCATCGATTAAGTAGTCAAGGTAATCATCTAGAGCGAATTGATTTTCGTTCACGAAGTCCGTTAATGTTTTTTCTTCCATCATGTTCATGTTGTTTTACCTCCTATTTTAATCCTGATTTATAATTTGATGTGAGATTGAATGATTAATTGTTTTGCTGCTCTTGGTAGCATTATTCCCGTCCTAGCCGTCTTTTACTCCTAAAAGCTATAAAAATATTTTTCCAGTTTGGTAACAAATATTACAGATTGGATGTATGGATCCCCTTTTATCCGGCCATCCTGATAGTGTATTCCCCCTCATCTGAAAGCGAAAGTGCTTTGGCCTATAGCGCCAGGCATATCCGCTTGACCCTTTAAGCAGTCTGCCTAGTCGCAGATGCTTCTTTTTTTCTGCCGGAATAATCCGTTTCACCTACTTGCGGGGCTATTATTCAGCAATGCTATAATGAGAGATATGCCCATAGAAACGAGGAATGGAAGCATGGATAAAAAAGAAATTGAATATCAGATCGCGGAGCTCAAAGCGGAGTATATCCGGCTGCAGCATGACCTGGAGAAACTGGAATATGTGGATGGGAAACTGTCTCCCCTGGAAAAACAGATTGCCGAGATTGAAACCCAGCTTGGCGCTCTCAACCAAAAATTGCGGGAGCTTTAGAACATCCTGCCTTTATGGCCAAATAGGACATACTAATCAAACGTTTGGTTAAAATGGCCTTAATGGGACAACCCTAATTGAAGACGACCTTAAAGTTAATGTAAAAACGGCCGGATTTTTTTCGGCCGTTTTTATGCTATTGATATCTTTTTCCTGTTAATTACGGCTGCTGGCGAACTGTCCTTTCCAGGCGGAACGGACAGCCTTATCTTACTTCTTTCACACCCTGTATAAATGCTTTCAGCTGCTCTTTATCCGTCGTATCCAGCCATTTTTCCAGCTCTTTTTCCCTGCCGTCCAGGTATAGTTGTATCACTCGACGAAGCTCACTCCGGTAATCCTGGTCTCCCTCTGCTTCAACAGCCATTTTCCTGATCATGGAGGCCCAGTTTTTCCGTTCACCGCCTAACCAACGCTCAGGATACCTCTCCGCCAAGGCTTCTGCATCATTAAACGAGCTGCCTGCATGGAGTTCAAGGGCAAGCCAGCTGCCTATGAAACGGTTGCCCGCATCAAGCTCCATCGCCTCTTGAAACGCTTCCCGCGCTTCTTCCTGTTTCCCTTGCTTCATCAGCACGGCAGCATGGTAGCCTGCTCCATACTCGGAAGGCACCTTCTCCCTTTCGAGGTATTTTTCGTACCAGTGTTGGTAGTTCTCCCAATCCCTCCTTTCCGCGTAATAGCTTGCCATATCAAAGGCATCATCAGGGGAAGTGGAGATTTCCGCCCATTGTTTCTGGTAGTTCTCTGAAGCTGCACTTCCCTTCATTTCTTTCTCCCATCCCTTGAGGCGCGAAAGCATCCTTAAGCTATGGGCGTCTTTGTTTTTTTCATAGCTTTCTTGGTATGCTTTGTATGCTTCGGGGATTTTTTTATTCAGGAAGAGCTGATCAGCTGCGCTCATTTCCCTTTCCTTCAGGTAAAAAAAAGGCAGGTTCCCCAGTGTTTTTTCATCAAGGCGGTAGCCGTTGCTCTGGGTAATCATCTCGCCCTCTGGATCGAAGGCCTTTACTGACCATGAAAATCGATTTTCTGTATTGGTAAACGCCAGGATCGATACCGGATCCACAGTCGACCAGCTGTCCCCCTCGAACGTCATGCCAACCGTCTTATCATACAGCTGTTCGATCGGAACAGTAAGCTCCGTTCCCTTTACCCGATTTTTAAACGGCGAACTGATCGATCCGTTCTCAACATCGACTCCCAGGTGAAGTTCATAATACGCCGCCCCTTCTACCTCTTCCCAAGCAAAAGTGACCTCATCCGCTGAAATTTCAGTTTGGTTTACAGGAGATCTCAGCTCAATCAGTGGATGAAGGACGATTTCTACCCGTTCGACTGTGCTTCCGTCCAAATCAATCCACGGGTCCGCCGGAATTGGATAGGCCCAGCCGTCAATCTGGCCAAAGGTTAGTCCAAGGTAAATCTGATAGCTCCCCGGCAGCACTCCGGTAAATTCAAACTGGCCGTTCCCGTCGGTGAGCAGCTGGTAAGGCTCTTCCTCCCCTACGCTGTAATGGATGCTATCCTCTTCCCGCAGGAACACCCCCGCCCCTGACACCGGAGTTCCATCGCTCCTCACAATTCTTCCTTTTACGCCCGAAAGGCCTGTTCCTCCACTCTCCAGCGCCTGCCCGAGTTGATTCTGTAAAGATTGGAGCCTGGAAAGGATGACGGGCTCCCCTTCCATATCACCGGAAACCTCCTGCTTTTCCTTTTCCATTTGGGCTTTGATTTCTTCTAGTGCACCTGCAATCAGCTTCTCTGCCTCCTCCATTCTTTCTTCCCGGATCAGGATTTCTCCTTCCAGCGCAGCAACATTGCCCTTTAGGTCGCTTTGCTCTTTTTCTGCCTGAATCTTAAGCTCATTCAAAAGCTCCCGTGCAGCCGTAAAGTCATTCTGCCGGATGAACAGCTCTGCTCTTTCCAGCTCGAGCTCATGCTGATGCCACGATTGCTGGCTCTTCTCCATCCGCTCTATTCCCTGCACTAACACGGCATCGGCTGCCTCCATTTTTCCTTTCCCTTGATAGTATTGCGAAAGTTGGCGCGCTGCATTGACGAGATAGCCGTCTGCCGGCCCTTCTTCCAGATATTTTTTTAAATACGGAAGCCGCTCTTCGAGGGAAAACCTCGCATCTTCGGAATAGTGGGAGACCTGGGTCGATGAGGGACCGACGTACACATCGAACCTGCCATGACCGCCATCTTCAATCATCCGCTGCCTGATGATGTCCCACTTTTGCTCGCTCATTACGTTTCCCTCGAGGGACTGGAGGATTTTCTGTTTGCCTGCCGCATTTCCTGCTGCAAGCTGCTTCTCCCCCGCATAGAGCTCGATTTGGGGGATGATAAAAAAGATGGTCAGCGGAAGCAGGACAATCAGGCTTAATAGCGCCGCTCCAAGATGCTTTATTTTCACTTTAATTTTCATTCTTTCCCGCCGCCTTTTCATAAAGGTCTTTCCAGTAGGTGTTGCCGCCCGCCTCGATCAGCTCGCGCTCCGCATAGCCGTCTGGCTGCTTTTCATCAGGAATCATGTCCTTGATTCCCCAGGAGAAGAAAAGAGCCACGACAATGCCTGCGGACAACAGCGGAATTTCCACTTCCTTATTCAGCAGAGCCGAAAGCCTTTGCGGGAAGGAAGGGCGTCGCGCCTTTTTCATCACTTCCTCCTGCAGCGAGAATTTCACACTTTGCAGCTCCTTATCGAGCTGTTTTTTTAATCTTTCCTTCCCCACTTTCATCTCCCCCTCTCATCAAGATCTCTTTTAATAAGGAACGTCCTCGCGAAAGCCGTGCCTTCACGGTATTTTCATTCACATTCAGCTGCTCGCTGATTTCACTGATTTTCATTTCATTAAAATAAAATAGAATGATGGCTTCACGATATTTATAGTTGAGTTCCTGTATGGCGCTTGATAAATGCTGGTTCTCGGCCAGCAAAAGCAGCGACTCCTCCGGCCCCCGGTGGAGGTCATCCTCCCGGAAACGCTCAACCAGATCAAAAGAGAGGAAAACATGCTTCCAGTTCCGCTTTCTCATTTGAGCCCTGCATCTGTTTACAAGGATGGCCGTCATCCAGCTTTTCACTTTATCATCATCTTCCAGCTGGTTGATTTTTTCGTAAGCCGTGATAAAGGCATCCTGGACGGCCTCTTCTGCTGCTTGCCGGTCTTTCAGCAATAAGACTGCCGTGCGAAGCAAATAATCCCCATACAGCTGCATCAGCTCGCTTAGAGCAGACTCCTGTTTTTCTTTTAGTCTCTGGACCAAACCCATGCTCGCGGTCCCCCTCTCCCTCGCCCCTTCAACAGAATAGATGCTCTGGTGTTGGAAAAAGTTGCATAAAATTATCTATTTTTATTAAAACAGAAATTGATGTTGGATTGTGGGGGGAAATTAGTTGGGGATTATGGGGGAGGGCGCAGAGGGGGTGGCGTCAGTGACCGAAAGTTGTGTTTTCATGAAAAAAAGGGCACTGAGAGGTGGCGTCAGTGACCGAAAGTTGTGTTTTCATGAAAAAAAGGGCACTGAGAGGTGGCGTCAGTGACCGAAACTTGCTCTCGCACGAAAAAACGGGCACTGACAGGCACCCTCAGTGCCCAAAGTTTGCTCCCCCTCGAAAAAATGGGCACTGACAGATCCCATCAATGCCCGAAACTCACGCCCTCATGAAAAAATGGGCACTGACAGACCCCCTCAGTACCCAAAACACGCTCCCCCTCGAAAAAACAGGCACTGACAGCAAGCATCAGTACCCAAAACTCGCTCCCCCTCGAAAAAACGGCCACTGACAGACCCCCTCAGTACCCAAAACACGTTCCCCCTCGAAAAAATGGGCACTGACAGACCACCTCAGTACCCAAAACCCGCTCCCTCTCGAAAAAACGGGCACTGACAGGAAGCCTCAGTACCCAAAACTCGCATCCCCACGGAAAAACGGCCACTGATAGACCCCGTCAATGCCCAAACTGGCGCCCTTCTCCCAAAAAAGACCTTGAAGGGGAGCAAGCCGCCCCTTAAACCCGAAAACTCAAGCAGCTAAATAATAATGAAATAAACAGCGAACATCAAAGAGATGAAAGCAATGAAAACACTGAGTGTAATGATGTATTTTTTCGAGGCAGTGAAGGTTTGCTTATTAATGGTATTGATTTTTTTCAAATAGACGACGGTGGCCAGGATAATAGTGATGATACCCAGGCCGACGGAAGACAATCCAATGATGGTCGCAAGCAGGTCGCCTGCGGGCGAAAGTGTCTGCCGCATTGTGTAGTGAAGGTTCGTCACCAAAAATCCTACTCCAATAATGGCGATTGCCGTGCGGATCCAGGCTAGAAAGGTTCGTTCATTGGCGAGATGCTGCTGAATGTATTTGGACTCTTCCGTCGGTGCAGCACGCTCTTCCCCTTTGTCCTTGTTCATCCAATCTCTCCTTTTCTCCTTGATCTTCAATCTTACTTTATCCCGAAAAAGGTCCATGCAACCATTCCCGGAAGTTGATGAATAACAGCCCGTCACCTTGATGCATTACCGGATGCAGAAAGGAAAAACGGACATACTAACAGCTGAAGAAAGGAGCGAATAAACGTGGATACTAATTTGGACGCACTGCTGGAGCGCAAGCCGGAGTTCAGCAGCCACGAAGAAGCGAGAACATGGTTCAAAGAACATCTTCAGGAATAGTTTCAGCTGAGGAGCAGTGATGAGATAAACGGAAAGCGGGTGTATTTTTACCACATCATCAAAAACCCTGAAGTTTATGAACGGTATATGGAAAGCTTCGCAAGCCCCGTAAAACATGAAATCACCAGCATGGAGCCTTTTGAAAGCTACACAACACTTGAGATCAGTGAAGACGGAGGAGTCAGCGTTTCCCTCTAAAATCCCAGTGGTCAAGCGCAGAAGAGCACATACCCGCTATTCCGCTTTTTCTATTCAGCAAGCCTGTAGATTAAAAACCTCTCAAAAGGATCCCGTTCGGAGAGTCCAGGCAGCAAAATTTCCTCCATTAATTCAAACGGCGTCTGGTTTTCCAGGAAAAACATATAGTCCTCTGAGCCATAATACAAAACCAGTTCAATCTTCCGTCTCCTCTTCTCCGCAGACTTAAGGATATTGCCAATGATCTTCATAAAAATTTGGATGGTAAATGGATTAAAGAAATAAAATACATTGTCTTCTGTTTTAATAGGATAGTCTTCGGCGAGGCAGCAGCAAAACTCCAAACCCGCTGCTTTTTTTGTATTCCTTTGGTAGCTTCTTAGATTTTCAATGGCTTCCTGATAAAACCTCTCGTTCATCTCAACACCCACAATCGATGCTCCATGAAAATAATGGATAAAAAAATTCACTCTGCCCTTCCCGCAGCCAAAATCGACAATACGGTCGGAACTGTGCACCTCATATTGTTTGAACAATTCCTCCAGCGCACCATATGGAGTCGGTTCATAAGGGTGATAATGCAAAGAACCTTCATTATCCCTCTGTCCTTTGCCTGTCCTGATATTCAGCAATTTATCATAGTAAAATTCCTTTATGTCTTTCATTGATGCACTCCCAGTCTTGTTCCAATATCGACTCAAACTTGTCCCCAAAAATCAGCCAAGGTAAGATAAATCTATAGGTTTTCATTTAAAGGGGGATTCCAATGGCCACAGTATATGATTTTAAGGTAAAAACAGCAAATGGCAGTGAAAAATCTTTAAGCGATTATGAAGGCAAGGTGCTCCTGGTCGTCAATACCGCCAGCAAATGCGGCCTGACTCCACAGTTCAAGGGGCTTCAGGAGCTGTATGAAAAATACAGGGACCAGGGCCTCGAGATTTTAGGTTTCCCCTGCGACCAGTTCAACAACCAGGAGTTCGCCAACATCGAGGAGACCACCCAGTTTTGCCAGGCAAACTATGGAGTCAGTTTCCCTATTTTCGCCAAAGTGGACGTCAACGGCGTTTCCACCGAGCCGCTTTTCAAGTTTTTAAAAGAACAGAAAAACGGGCTCTTATCTCCAAGAATCAAATGGAATTTCACTAAATTCCTCATCGACAAAAATGGTTCTGTAGTGGGACGCTATGCCCCGACTACCGAGCCTTCCAAACTAGAAGAGGAACTCGTTAAGCTGCTTTAACTCAATAATAATGGCGCCGCCAGGGGTTTCACCCAACCCGGCGGCTCTTTTTTTGCCCTCGTTCCCACCGCACGCTTTTGTAACCTTCCTACCATCTCCATTGTACTAATTATGGCCATTCCCTTGTTTACCTTTTAGGCAGTATGATTCAATTTTAATTAGAAAATTAAGAATCGTTTAACAACCCTCTGCGTTTTTTTTATAATCTTACTAATAACAAATAATTCCCATAGGAGGGAAAAGATGAAAAAATGGATGTCAGGTTTGGCGCTGGCAGGACTGCTGGCTTTTAGCGGCCAGGCTGTGAGCGCCGAGGAGCCAAAAGAGTACATAGTCGTTTTCTCAAGCAACAGCATTAATGAACAATCATTAACACAGTTAGAGGAATCTGGTGCAGAGGTTCTTCAGGAAGTTCCCCAGGTCGGTGTCGTCAGTGTGCAGTCAAGCGACCCTGGGTTCATTGAAAAAGCAAAACAGGACAGCAATATTCAGGAAGTAGTGGAAGACATTGAAATCTCTCCGCTTGAAGTCCAAATGGAAGTGGACCTGCGGGCAGCAGCTTCTCCTGCCTTGTATTCCGGAGCCGACCTGCATGACAAGTACCAATGGGATATCAAACGGGTAACCAATAGTGGCAAGGCATGGGAAAAGAATGCCGGAAGCCACAACGTACTTGTCGCTGTGATCGATTCTGGTGTAGATGCCTTCCACCCTGACTTAAAGGAAAATTTCCTCTATGGCAAAGCATTTTTTAATGGAGCAACCGAAGCGGATGCCCTTCGTGATTCGGGCACCCATGGCACCCACGTCGCCGGCTCCATCGCCGCCAATGGCCGAGTACTAGGTGTTGGTCCTGAGCTTGGGATCGCTTCCTACCGTGTATCCGACCATAACGGCCGCATGAGCTGGACAGCAATCCTTGCCGCTGTTACGACGGCTGCCGATGATGGCGCAGATGTCGCCAACCTCAGCCTTGGAACTTATTCGCTCATGAATGATGCCCAGGACCGGGCCCTTCATCTGTCTGCCTCCCGTGCGGTCCGCCATGCCCAAAGCAAAGGCATGATCATCGTGGGTGCGAATGGCAATGATGGAATCGACCTTGGCAAAAAGATGCTGACCAGGCAGGGCGAAGGCGCCCAATGGACTGGTCCATTATTCGATACATTCACGGATATTCCTTGGGTGATTTCCGTCTCTTCCTCCACCAACCGCGATACTCTGGCCTATTACTCCAACTATGGAAATTCCGAGCTGGCGGCCCCTGGCGGCGATTATGGCGAGAATTGGCCTAACGCGGCGGGAGATACCAGCCTGCGGGAAAATGAAGCGCGTGCCTATTCAACCATTCCTGTTTCAAGGGGCAGCTACGGCTGGGCAATGGGAACAAGCATGGCTTCCCCAAAGGTGGCAGCGGCAGCAGCCCTTGTGATTGCAGAATATCCTGATTTGAAGCCAGCCCAAGTGATTACCCGCCTTCAGCAGACTGCAGATGATGCCGGAATAACTGGACATGATCACTATTTCGGACATGGAATTGTCAACGCGGATCGCGCCCTGCAATAAGCTTTAATAGAAACAGTGCAGCTGAATGGAGCTGCACTGTTTTTATTTCATCCCGGAATACCCTGCGTCGCATTCTCGAAATGCTTTTTAAATCCTGATTTCAGGGTAAAGGAGGAACGTGAAGCTAATAAAAAGGAGTGAATTCAATGGAACGGTATCAGGATTTAAACAAACAATACATCGGAGGAGTATGGCGGGATGGAACTGGCCAATCCACCTTTAAAGATACAAACCCCTATAATGACGAAGTGGTGGCAGAGTTCAAAATGGCTGGCGTTGAAGATATTGATGAAGCCTATGAATCTGCCAAAAAAGCGCAAAAAGAGTGGGAGAACACGAATCCGTTCGAGCGTTCGACGATCATGGAGAATGCAGTCCGCATCATGACGGAAAGGCGCCAGGAGCTTGTCGAGCTGCTGGTAGCAGAGACAGGCTCGACCCATGTAAAAGCGAATGTAGAGATTGATTTCTGTATTGCCATCACACGGGAGTCCGCTTCTTTTCCTTTGAGACTGGAAGGGAAAATGGTGCCTTCCCTGGTGCCTGGAAAAGAAAACAGGGTTTACCGCAAACCGCTGGGAGTTGTTGGAGTCATTAGTCCGTTCAACTTCCCAATGTACCTCTCCATGAGGTCGGTCGCACCTTCCCTGGCCATCGGCAACGGAGTTGTCCTAAAGCCGGATGAGCAGACTGCGATGTCCGGCGGTACGGTTCTAGCGAAAATTTTCGAGGAAGCTGGACTGCCAAAAGGAGTATTCAATGTAACGGTAAGTGACATCGGCGAAATTGGCGATGCGTTCATTGAGCATCCCATTCCACGCCTGATATCCTTTACAGGCTCTACACCGGTTGGACGCCACATCGGTTCGGTTGCTGGCAAAAACATTAAAAAGGTCGCCCTTGAGCTTGGGGGCAATAACGCCCTTGTGGTGCTGAAAGACGCAAACATTGATCATGCAGTGAACTCGGCCATTTTTGGGAAATTCATGCACAACGGCCAAATCTGCATGGCGATTAACCGGATTATCGTTGATAAAAGCATCCACGATGAGTTTGTCCAGGCCTTTATTGAGAAAGCCAAAACCATTAAAACAGGCGACCCAAGCGAACAGGACACGATGATTGGCCCTTTGATCAACCGCGGGGCTGTTGACAGGATCCTTGGCGAAATTGAAGAAGCGAAAAAACAGGGAGCCGAGGTCCTGCTTGAGGGCGAGGTGAACGGAAGTGTGATGAGCCCGTTTGTTTTAATAGGAACAAACGAAGTAGCAACGGCGAGGAACGAAATGTTTGGCCCTGTCGTTACGATTATTTCCGCAGAGGATGAGGAGGACGCCATCAGGATTGCCAACGATACTCCATTTGGCCTGAGCGGCGCCGTCCACGCAGGCTCGGTCGAAAAAGGCGTTGAGGTGGCCAGGAAACTGGAGACAGGCATGGTCCATGTTAACGACCAGAGCGTCAATGATGAGCCGCTTGTGGCCTTTGGCGGTGAAAAAGCATCCGGCCTTGGCCGCTTTGGCGGAGAATGGTCGCTCGAGGAATTCTCCACCACCCAATGGATATCCGCCCAAACCAATCCGCGGAAATACCCATTCTAGAAATAACAAGGGGACAGGCCTCCTGTCCCCTTGTTATTAGTTTATTTTTTATAAAACGAACCTCCCGCACAATCTCTCTTTCTAATCATTCACATACTGCAAATACACATTCTCCCCGGCATTCACCTTCACATCTTCCGGAATGATCAAATAGAGAATCTGTCCGCCGCTGCTAATGCTATGGTCCATGAAAGGCTTGCCGGTCCTTTGCCTGACCGGGAAACTTTCACTGGCAATTGAAATGGTGACCTTTTGCTGAACAGCGCTAATCGTCATATGGCTTCCCGAAAGCTCAACCCTGGATGGTTGCACATGCTGGGAAAAATCCATATCATCTACAAGCAGCTCGGTGCCAAAAATATAGAACTCTACCGTTCTATCATTCTTTTTCTTTTTATCTACATAGATTTGGGAACCATCCATGCCTTCGCTCAAAGAGATGGTTAATTCATTTCCATCAAAATCATCAAAATGATTTTCCTGTTTTAAGTGCTTCGGGTCAATTTCGGACACCCTGCCGCTACCAAGCTTCGTATACAGGTCGCTCATCATTTCATCATGTTCCGACTGCGCCACCTTTTCATCCGCCTCAACTTCCTTTGTAACAAAAGGAGCAGCAGCTGTTGCGACCAGCAGGAGCACAGCATAAATGGAAAGCAGCCAATATGTGAGTTTTACGGTCATGAATCTGCTGCGGATCTTGAACATAAGGAAAACCGTACCAATCAAGGTACCTATGATAAGAATAGGCAGTATCGCTGTAACAATACCAAAGCTGCTCATCGCCTTACCTCCAGTCTGTTCAGGATGGCCACCGCTGCAGCCAGCAAGGCGGCACTAGTGATTAACGTTTTAACCATCAGCAGCAAAAGCGAACTTTCCATGATATAAAACTGAAAAACATTGTTCACGATTGGCTCCCTATTGGCAACAGCATCAAGGAATAGCGATCCGAAAAATACTACGGGAATCAGGATGACAAAAAGCTTGCTTACTTGCACCAGCGATCCTATTAAATAGCCCGCCGATGTAACCAGAAACAGATAAAACAGGGCGATGACCGTTCCTGCTGCCAAGTCTGCCAAGCCAGTACCCTGATTGTAAATCGGCCCGTCAGCAAAGATAAAAACAAAAACCTTCAGCAAATTCCCGGCAAGCATGGCGGTTAAGGCGCCGGCAAGCGAAATGCTTGCAAGGAACAGAATATTTGAGAGCGAGCTGGTGAGACGGTTGGATACAAAGGTAAAATCATGGTTGCGATATGGTCTCGTCGTTAGGGTGGTGGCAGTGACAAAAGCCCAAATAGCTGTGAAAACAAGCACCAGGTCGCTGGAATAATATTTTACCTCCAAATTTAACCCGTCACCGTAGGAGCCCATGGAACCAACGCCGCCGAACGAAAACAGTAGGGCAAGCATCTGGATGCCCACCAGCGAGCTGTAGGAATCAATATGGGCTTTCAGCTTGAATGCATATTGCCTTTTCACTATGTCACCCGAACTAGTTCTGGCTAAAGACATCATCAATCCCCCCCTTCGTTTCGTTGGTCAGGTATATAAAAAGGTCACTTACCCTGACAGGAGTTACCTCTAGTCCCGCTCCAGCGGCAGCGTCAAGGAGGGTACCTGAAAAATCCCGGACAGCCGCATACAATGTGTCGGCACCTGTTAATTGCCTATAAAGAATATCGTGGCCTTCCGATGCTTTCAGAACCTTTTCGGAAGGTCCTTTTATGCCGTGAGCCCATTCCTTCAGCTCGGAAACCGGCTCATGCAGCAGCTGTTTTCCTTCTTTCAGCAACAAGACATCTTCGAGCAAATCTTCAATCTCATCGATGTGATGGCTTGAAAGAATGATTGACCGCGGATGGGCAATATAGTCCTTGAGCAAGGCCCGGTAAAAATCCTTCCTCGCGCTTTCATCCATTCCGGTTGTCGGCTCATCAAAGATCGTCAGCGGACAACGGGATGCAATGCCGATAATCCCATTGAAAATGCTTGTTTTCCCTTTCGAAAGGCGGTTGTGGTACCCGTCCGCCTTAAATCCGAAATAATCGAACAATCTTTTGGCCAGCCCGGAATCGAAATTATGATAGAAGCGGGCTGCTTCTTCCAGCAGTTCCGCTAACTGCAAGGCTGGCGGGAAACTCATCTGGTCGTCAACGAAGATTGAATTGGCAGAAACGCTCAGGCTGTTAAAGGGGCGTTCGCCAAACACCTTGATTTCTCCTGAGGTTTCCTTGGTGAAACCGGCGATTAACTTCAGAAGAGTGGTTTTGCCCGCTCCGTTCCGGCCAATCAGCCCGGTTATTTTATGATCTTCAAGTGAAAAGGTAAGTCCTTTCAGGGCTTCCTTTTTCAGATAAGCTTTAGTAAGACCGTTGCATTCGACCACCTTCACTGCCTTCCCTCCCCTTCCTTGGCATTATGAATCATACTAACAAGCTCTTCCCTGCTGATATGGAGGCGCTCCGCTTCCAGCACCAGCTCCCGGACAAGCCGCTTCAGCGTTTGGTTTTTACGCTTATTGAGAATTTTCTCCTTTGCCCCTTCCGCTACAAACATTCCCAGCCCCCGCTTTTTATATAAAATTCCCTCATCCACCAGGAGGCTTAGCCCCTTCGCAGCCGTTGCCGGATTGATGGTATACATGTCGGCTAATTGATATTGCGAATATACCTTCTGGTCTGCTTCAAAGTGCCCGTTCAGGATCTCCGACTCCATCCACTCGGCAATTTGCACATAAATAGGCTTAGTACTCTCGCTATTCAGCATGAACCACGCCCCCTCCCTAACTAGTGCATTACTGTTGTAATGTAGTATATAGTCATTTGGTAAAATTTGCAATGGGCATTTGCTTTATAAATGACAGGACTTCTGTAGAAATTCTGTGTATTGCCGCAAATTTGATTATGCTTACCCCCAGAATCTTTGTTAATAGCCTTTATTGACGCAAAGATTTTATATCTGGACCACAGATTTGCGCCAATACAGCTTATTGACGCAAAATTATGCAGTTCCCCTCAAAAATTTACGCCAATAGACCTTATTAACGCAAAAATTTGCTGCCTAACTCAGAAATTTGCGCCAACAAAGCAAAACCGAATAAAAAGTATCAAGATTTAATTTTTATGATATAAAAAAACAGCCCAATATCGGACTGTTATAAAATAGCCTCTGCCAGCAGCGTATAGGACCGAAGCTTTTCCTGAAAATCATGGATATTCGCGATAATCATGAATTCATCTGTCTGATACTTTTCACTGAGCCGGAGAAGTTCGTCGCGAACCTTTTGAGGCGTCCCGATGATCATCCGTTTGCGGTTTTCCAGAACCTTCGCACGGTCTTCAGCTGACAAGGCCATTGTTTTTGCTTTCTCCACTGAAGGAATCCGGGTATCCCCGCCGCTCCCAACCGCCAAAAGCCACAAATCCTGGCTTAGCGCCAATTCCTCCGCCTTTTCCTGGGTGGGGGCACAGACAACAAAAATACAGACATTCACTCTCGGCTTACTGAGCAAGGGCGATGGCTGGAAGTGTTCATAATAATAGTCGATTGCCCGCTTCCCATTTACCGGGGTGATAAAATGCCCGTATGTAAAGGCTGTGCCGTTTTCGGCGGCCACTCTTGCGCCGCGGTGGGTGATTCCCAGCAGCCACATCTCCGGCGAAGTCTCCGGGGAAGGAAAAGCTCTTACCTCATGGTAGGGGTGGTCTTCAGCCAGGCTGTTGCCAAGAAAGCCCTGCAAGTCTCTGACCTGCCTCGGAAACTCGTTCAGGCTGCGCCTTAGTCCATCCGTCAGCGCCATGCGTGTCGCTGGTGATCCTCCCGGAGAGCGGCCGATTCCAAGGTCAATCCGATCCGGATAAAGCGTCTCCAGCAGTTTGAAGTTCTCCGCCACTTTATAAGGGCTGTACTGCGGCAGCAAGACGCCTCCGGAACCGACCCGGATTCTTTTCGTATTGGAGGCCAGATGGGAAATCAATACCTCCGGTGACGAGCCCGCCATTCCATTGCTGTTATGGTGCTCGGCCACCCAGAAGCGGGTGTATCCGAGTTCATCCGTCAGCTTAGCCAGCTCAACGGTGTTACTAAGGGCATCTTTTCCGCTGGACCCTTTGCTGATCACCGATTGATCCAGAACACTCAGTTTCAATGAAATTACCTTCTTCCTGTTTTGATGCACGTTCTTAAAGGCTACCCTAATTTTTAAAATAAATAAACCAAAAACAGCCATATTAAGGAGAGAGGATTACAGGAAAAGGAGCGAACATAATGGATTTTTTACCTAGGGAACAAATCCTGCGGGAATTACAGCATGCTTCCAGTGAATATATGGAGAAATACAACCTGAATGATATCGGTATTTTTGAAGAGCAAGGCCAGGATGATGAATATCATTTGGGCTATACAGTGAAAAAAGGCGACAAGGCCTATCACATCCATACTCCATTTGTCAAAAATGACCATGGAGAATTGGCGCCTGCATCAAAGGCTTGGGTACTGGAATCCGATGACCCGCAGGGAGAAGATTCAGGGGGATACCCTGATTTGGAAAGCGTCCTCCGCGAAATTTAGGCTGTCAAGAATATTATATCGTCCTAAAAGCCACAAAATTATCTAATCAAACGTTTGATTAAAATCGGCTTGGCGCAGCAACGCCCAAACACCCAAAGCCTGGGTAAAATGTTTTCAAAAGCGGATAGCAAGGCGAAATTCATTTTTTTCCTATAATAAAAGAGGGTGCCATGGCACCCTCTTCCCTGTTTAGGAACGCAGCAGACGCAGGCTGTTCAATATCACCAGAATGGTGCTTCCTTCATGGCCGATGACACCCATTGGCAAGGCAAGCGACTGCATGAAATTGGACGCAATCAGCACCATAATGACGGCGATTGAGAACACGACATTTTGCTTGATGATCCTGTTCATTTTCTTTGACAGCTTGACGGCCTCCGCAATTCGGGGCAAGTCGTTTTTCATCAATACCACATCCGCCGTCTCCAGGGCGACATCCGTTCCTTCCCCCATCGCAATTCCGACCGAAGCGGTAGCGAGCGCCGGTGCATCATTGATTCCGTCTCCCACCATGGCCACGGTGCCATGCTGTTCCTTCAGCTTTTTCATTTCATCAACTTTTGTCTGCGGAAGGCATTCGGCGATATATGAATCAATACAGCTTTCTCCGGCAATCGCCATTGCAGTTTTTTCACTGTCACCGGTCAGCATCACAGTCCTGATGCCTTCCTCCTTCAATGCTTTAATCGCCGCTAATGTTTCTTCGCGAACAACATCCTTTAGCGTCAATAAACCTGCGATGCCTTTACCGTCCCTGGCAAACACAACTGTCTTGCCCTGTTCGGCCAGCTTTGAGGCAATTCCCTCCCGGAACTGAAGCGCCGCTTCCCGGCCGACGAAGTCCGCTTTCCCTACCTTCCACTGGACTCCATTGATCACCGCCTGAACACCAAAGCCGGCGACATCCTCCATCTTTTCAGGCTTGATAAGGTTTTCTCCCTGTTCGGTGGCATATTTGACAATCGCTGCGGCAAGCGGGTGGTTCGAATACTTTTCAATTGAAGATACATTCTTCAACAGTTCTTCCACTGTTACACCCTCGCGCACGATGACATCCGTAACTTCAGGTTTTCCCTTCGTGAGTGTACCAGTTTTATCAAACGCGATTGCCTGGAGGTTGCCAAGGTTTTCGAGGTGCACTCCGCCTTTAAAAAGGATGCCATGGCGTGCACCGTTTGAAATGGCCGATAAAGTGGCTGGCATGATTGAGGCTACGAGCGCACAAGGGGAAGCAACCACAAGGAGGATCATCGCCCGGTAAAATGTTTCCGTCCAGCTCCATTCTAGAAGGAAATGGGGCACAAACATCATCAGGGCCACAACAACCAGGACAGTCTTGACGTATCGTCCTTCAAAGCGTTCAATGAACTGCTGGGATGGAGACTTCTCGCTTTGTGCGGTTTGCACAAGTGCAATGATTTTTTGGAATAAAGTTTCGCTGCTTGGCTTAGTGATTTCCACCGTGATGGTTCCGCGTAAATTGACAGTGCCGGCAAAAACTTCATGATTAACCGACTTGCTAACTGGAACCGATTCGCCGGTAATGGCCGCTTCATCAAGGTTGGTCTGCCCCTCGATGATTTTCCCGTCTGATGGAACGCGCTCGCCAGGTTTGATCAGAATGTGGTCCCCTACCCTCAATAGTGCAATTGCAACTTTTTCCTCGACTCCATTTGTCACGCGCAGGGCTTCTTCAGGCTGCAGGTCCATCAAGGCTGAAATCTCTTTATGGCTCTTATTCATCGTGTAGGTTTCGAGTGCACCGCTCAATGCGAATATAAAGATTAAAATCGCACCTTCCGTCCAATAGCCAATGATTGCCGAACCAATGGCTGCAAGGATCATCAGCATTTCCACGTTCAATTCCTTGTTGGCAATGGTTTCTTCAATGCCTTCTTTTGCTTTGGCATATCCTCCGATTGCATAGGCAGCGAGATAAACCATTGCTGACATCGTACCCAGTTCACTTTGTGACAACAGCCACCCCGCAAGGATGAGAACACCGCTGAATAGGGCAGCAATAAGTTCAGCATGCGGTCTTGTTTTCTCTAGCCAGCTGGCCTCTGCCATCGTGGATTGCCCAATTGTTTTTGTTTCTGCTAGCATATTCCTTCCTCCTTCTCTTTCATCCTTGTTATCATTTTTCTCATTATATCAGCGCCTAATTGAGAATAATAATCACTATCCCCGTTCGCGCTAAAGGCCAGATATTTATTGTGTTTCACTGTTTATAACAACATAATATCACACCTTTTTACATAAATAAATAATAATTATTTTAATTTAAAAATTAATATAGATAATGATTTTGATTATTATTATCATATGTAGGCAAAATGGAGGGTGCCAGGTTCCGCTAAATGGAAATAACAAAAAGGCCCACCTAAAACTTGGTTTTGGTGGGCCCGATCGGTTTATCTATTTTTAAATGCTCTCACGTTCCTTTTTCTTCAGCTGATTTAAATAAAATGGCCATTATAAATGCAAGTGGAGAAAAAAACAGAAACAGATAGTAGTAGCCTTCCTGGGAAGCAAGAACTATACCGGGAATGAGAAATGCTGTCCCGCTGAACATGAATCCCTTCCAGGACCTTCGAAGCAGTGCGAGGACAAAACCCAACCCCGCCGCTACAATCAATCCCCAAAAGAATAAACTGATTGTGAGAAAACCAATACCCGACATGATGCTGCCAACAAAGAAGCTGCCCATATTCCCCCGCCTCCATTGGTTGTCTATCTGCCGCTCTAGTTTGTACTTACTGTTATCCCCCCATGAATCAAATGCGCGGTGGGACCCAGGGTAGCAGTTAATTTCAGTATTAGATTCTAGTATCTAGTAATAAATATCACATCCCTTTTTTAAAATACATGTTAAACTCCAAAAGAATATTCCAACTATTATATACAGAAACGGGGATGATGAAGTTGAATTTTCCGCAGCTAAAGATTGGGCATATGGTGAGCTCATTTCCAATTATCCAGGGAGGCATGGGAATTGGAGTCTCCCTCAGCGGCCTGGCTTCGGCCGTTGCGAATGCAGGCGGCATCGGAATTATTTCGGGCACGGGGATTTCAGTTGAGGAACTGCGCCATCACATCAGAACGGCAAGGAAACTTACAAACAATAAGGGGTTCATTGGGGTGAATGTGTTATTCGCGATGAATGACTTTGCGGAAAAAATGAAGGCGGCGCTTGAAGAAAAAGTGGATTTTATCATTTCAGGAGCCGGGATATCCAGGGATATGTATGCCTGGGGCAGGCAAGCTGGCATTCCGGTGCTCTCCATTGTGTCGTCAGCGAAGCTGGCCCGGATTTCCGAAAAGCTCGGAGCCGCTGCCGTTGTTGTGGAAGGTTTTGAAGCTGGCGGCCATCTCGGCACCGACAGGCCGCTTTTCGAGATTTTACCTGAGGTAGTCGAAGCGGTTAACATCCCCGTGATCGCTGCCGGAGGCATTTTAACAGGAGCCGACATCGCCAAGGCCCTTAAAATTGGCGCATCCGGAGTGCAGATGGGGACCCGGTTCGTCGCCAGCGAGGAATGTGATGCCCCGCTTGCATTTAAGCAAAAATACGTGGAAGCACGAAAAGAAGATACCATGCTTATCAAAACGACGGTTGGCTTAAGCGGCAGGGCCATCGCCAACCAATTCACCAATCTGCTTTTGAACTCGGACAAACTAAGGATTACCAAATGCAGGGATTGCTTAAAAAACTGCTCCTACCGCTTTTGTACCTTTGATTCCCTGATTCAATCGATGAACGGAGATGTCGACAACGGACTTGTTTTTGCCGGGGCAAGAGTCCACGAAATCACCGATATTCTGCCGGTAAAAAGGATATTCGAAAACCTTGCCGATGAGTTTGCACTGGCCATCAGGCTGAAAGGCTCCTTCGCCTGATACAGCACATCCCCTGCAGAAGTTCCGCAGGGGATTTTAACTTGCACCTTACTGAATAAAAAAATCAAAACCCAGCATGGTTGCTATTCCAAAGACAAGCGTCCAGATGGCCAGGCTGGCGGTCATCCAGAATATCGACCAGTTTTTTCTCGCTCCAAGACTCATTCCTATAAAAGCGGCAATATGGATCCCAATCAGGATGGGCCCCAATAACGCGAGCCCCGGCAGGCCATATTTGTTCCAAATCGTTTTTGCCCGCTGGCTGCGCTTGGAGGGTTCCTTCCCCTTCTGCTCCTGGCGCCTTGCATACCAGACTTTTACTTTCTCAAACCCAATAATGACAGGAATCAGTGTCAGCATATTCCCAACAAAAGCAGCGGCCATTACTCCTATAGGAGACAGTCCCCTGATAATGCCGAGCGGAATCACCAGGGCGATTTCAACCCACGGGATGGCCGCCCCAATAAACACGAGCATATATTCATACATCCTCATTAGCCCCTCCGTTTCCTCCACCCTCATTGGACCAATACCAGTACTGCTATCTTAATATATAGCAGTAAATAATTCTATCACGGGACGAAGCTAAAGGAACTCCCTCCAATGCAAGCCAGCTTTTCTTTGTATATCCGCCCTTCAGGCTTCATATAGTTGAAAGTGTAAGTTCTAGAAAAGGAGCGGGAAAATATGAATCAGCAATCACTTTCTTTTGTCAGTCACATTGATTCGTACGTGTATCAGGCCTTGCAAGGTGTCACAGGTTCCATGGTGGCAGTCCAAACAACGAAGGGTACTGTTACCGGCAGGCTTAATTCCGTCATGCCTGACCATATTGTGGTGGAGTCGGGAGGTTCTCCTTTTTATATTCGCACTCAGCAGATTGTTTGGGTTATTCCAAGAGGATAAGGAGGCGGAGCTATGATTAAACGTGAAAATGTGCTGGCCATCGACCTCCCGATTCCGGAACATGGCGACCCGAATGCGGCCGCGGCCGTACAGGAACTTTTGGGCGGCAAATTCGGGGAAATGTCCACCCTTAATAATTATATGTACCAGTCATTCAATTTCAGGCGAAAGGATAAACTGAAGCCCTTTTATGACCTGGTGGCCAGCATTACGGCCGAGGAGTTCGGCCACGTCGAACTTGTGGCCAATACGATCAATCTTTTATCAAGAGGCAATACCATTTATACTGGGAACCCGGATGTCACCCCGCTGCGCGAAGGAAAGGATGCACGGAACACCTACCACTTCATTGCCACGGCCCAAACCGCTTTGGCTGGGGACTCGATGGGCCGTGCCTGGACGGGCGACAATGTTTTCAGCAGCGGCAACCTGGTTCTCGATTTGCTTCACAACTTCTTCCTCGAGGTTGGCGCACGTACCCACAAAATGAGGGTGTACGAGATGACCGAGCACGAAACGGCGCGTGAAATGATCGGATATCTATTAGTGCGCGGCGGAACTCACGTACTGGCCTATGCAAAGGCCTTGGAGATTGCCACTGGTGTAGACGTAAAGAAAATGGTCCCGATTCCCGATTTATCGAATACCAGGTTCGACCATGCGCGAAAGTTTGAAGAACAGGGAATTGGAAACATCTTATATACCTGGAATGACGTTGGAGATTACCAGGGCATCAAGCAAATCTGGAAAGGAACCAACCCTGAATCCGGCAGTCAGCTCATTGTAAAAGAAGGAATGCCAAAAGGCGCACCAATCCCGAATCTGGAAGACCTTCCCGAGCAGTTTGCCCCTGGTATTGACGCGGATGATTATGCAAGGATTGCGAAGCGGCTTATGGAAAATATGTAGGGCAGGACATTCCCAAAATAAAGTAAGCCCTCGAAATGAGGGCTTTTCTATTTTAGTTTGTTGCTACACACATTGAAAGGATAGGATCCTTCGCAAATCGGTTCCATAAAATACCCACCTGAACCCATTCCAGCGGTACCCAGATATGGACCTTCTCCCTATATAGGTGGGATAGAACCAGAATTGCTGCCGGTTCGTCAGCCATACATACGTAAATCTGTATAAACAGCGTCTAATCGCACCAGGATCTACCGCAAAAGCTCCTGCCTGCTGTGTTTGGGCGGGTACAAATGCCGGTGGCGGAGTTGTTGGCGGCCCCGCTCCCGGGCCTTGGCCAGGAGGCGCAAAGGGAGGCGGTCCCGACGGAGGTGCCATTGGCCCTCCTGGCGGTCCAAATATCCTCTCATCGTAAAATTGGTTATTGTCATCATATCCATATGGACTATATGCGGAAAATAAGGGGCCATAAACAGGATACATTGTTGCAAGCACTCCTTTTCAATAGGCTTACATCATCATATGCATGGCCCCAGGTTCCTTCACCTTGTACGGGGTAAAATGGGCTTTTTGGCTAAACCCTGATTAATTTTTAAACCCTTTATAAGATCTTCATGTACCGCAATAGGTCCGGTAAGGCAGGCTTGATGGCGCAGGCAGCTTACAGTATTCTTCCTTATCCCCAGAATGTGCATAAGGATCCGAAAGAACGTCAAGCAGCCGTTCCATCACGCTGTAATCCCCTTCATTCACCGCCGCTTCCAGCGCCTCTTCCACTCGATGGTTCCGGGGAATAACCGCAGGGTTGCTGGTGTGCATCAGCTCCTGGGAAGACTCTTTTGAATCTTCCTGCCTGTCCAGCCGCTCCTGCCACTTTTTATGCCACTGTTTGTATTCCTCGCTTTTAAATATCGCTTCTTCCTGCTTATCCATGGTTAATGCCCGGAATGTATTCGTAAAGTCTGCCTGATGCTTTTGCATCATGCCGAGAAGCTCTTCAAATAAAGCCTCATCCTGCTCCTCCTTATTGAATATTCCCAGCTTTGCCCTCATTCCCGACAGCCAATTCTCCTTGAAAAGCTCGGGATATTTTGTAATTGCTTCCTGCGCCAGCTCAACAGCCTTATCCTGGTTCTCATCCAGAAGCGGCAAGAGGGATTCGGCAAACCGCGCAAGATTCCAGCCGCCGATCCCAGGCTGGTTGCCATAGGCATAGCGCCCCTGGGTATCAATGGAACTGAACACTGTTTCCGGGTCATACTCGTTCATAAAAGCGCAAGGGCCGTAGTCGATTGTTTCACCGCTTACCGTCATATTGTCGGTATTCATCACGCCATGAATGAAGCCAACCAGCTGCCATTTGGCAATCAGGGCAGCCTGAACCTTGATGACTTCGTTCAGCAGGGAAAGATATCGATTATCATCACCTACTATATGTGGGTAATGACGCTGAATGGCATAATCCGCCAAAGCTCGTAAATCCTCGATGTCGCCCTTCCCTGCACCGTATTGAAACGTCCCGACACGCAAATGGCTTGCAGCCACACGGGTCAGAATCGCACCAGGCAGTATCGTTTCACGCCTGATGGGCTCACCAGTGGCAACCACTGCCAGGCTGCGAGTAGTAGGAATCCCGAGGGCATGCATGGCTTCACTGATAATGTATTCGCGCAGCATCGGCCCCAGTGCTGCCCGGCCGTCACCGCCGCGGGAATAAGGAGTCCTTCCAGACCCTTTAAGCTGGATATCAACCCTCTCGCCTTCAGGGGTAATCTGCTCGCCGATCAGCAGCGCCCGGCCGTCGCCCAGCATGGTAAAATGACCGAATTGGTGTCCGGCATAGGCCTGAGCAAGCGGAAACGCTCCTTCGGGAACTGAGTTACCCGCAAATACAGCTGTGCTTTGTTCACTTTGCAGTTCAGCTATGTTTAACCCTAAGTCCTCTGCTAAAGATTGATTTAGAATAACAGTTTCGGGCGAGCCTACAGGGTTAAGGCTGAGACTAGAGAAAAAAGCTTCCGGTAAGCGGGCATAGCTGTTATCAAAATTCCAGCCTGTTTGATTATTGTTTGTCATGAAATCCCCTCCGTCTTTTCCATCGTTTCACTTTAATTTTTTTAATTGTCACTATGCAAGGCATCCTATTTAGTTTCCGCTTACGTTTCTTTACTATACCCCACCACAATGGCTATATGGGATTTTCTGTCGATTATTCCTGCAATAATAATCCATTCTCCGGGAATTCTATGATGATTGAAAACAAAAAATATTGGAGGTTTTATCATGGGCAACTCAGGCAGTCAGAAGCCAGCAAATCTTTTTCCTCCCCAGCATCAAGACCAGCATCCAGGGATGGAATTCTTAATGGATCCCCAGCCAATTTACGATAATGAGAATTACAAAGGCAGCGGCAAGCTTAAGGGACAGGTCGCGATTATTACAGGCGGGGACAGCGGTATTGGGCGTGCGGTTGCATTGGCCTTTGCCAAGGAGGGAGCGGACATTGTCATCGCTTATTACAACGAGACAGAGGATGCGGACAAGACGGTTAAGCTGGTAGAAGCTGCCGGAAGCCGGTGCCTGGCCCTTTCCGGTGATATTGCAAATGAGTCATTCTGTAAAGACATAGTGGATCAGACGCTGAAGACATTTGGAAAAATCAGCGTCCTGGTCAACAATGCAGCGGTGCAGTATGTCCAAAACGGAATACAATCCATCTCCCCGGAGCAGATGGTCCGAACCTTCCAGGTCAATGTTTTCGGCATGTTTTATTTAACAAAGGCTGCCCTGGTCCACATGAAAGAGAATTCAAGCATCATTAACACCACATCCGTTTCCGCCTATGAAGGGAACCCCCAGCTTATCGACTACTCGGCAACAAAAGGAGCAATTGTATCCTTTACCAGGTCATTGGCCAAGTCCTTGGCAAACAAAGGGATCAGGGTAAACGGAGTATCTCCTGGAAAGGTTTGGACACCTCTCATTCCGTCCTCCTTCCCCGCTGACCAGGTAGCCCAATGGGGCAGCACAACTTCAATGAAACGTGCCGGCCAGCCGGCAGAGTTTGGACCGGCCTATGTATTTTTGGCCTCATCCGACTCCTCTTATATGACAGGGCAAATTTTGCACTTAAATGGCGGGATTGTGGTTAATACTTAGGGCAAGGTGGCTTGCCCCTTTTCTAAATGTAACAAATTATTAAAAATTTTCGGCGGAAGGTACTGTAGTATTTTATAAAATAGTTATAGATAACAATAGAAAGGAAGTGGGCCATGCTTTGTAAATCCCGTAAGGAATCGGATGAGATCCGTATTCTTCGACATTTAAACAACCGGATGACTTTAACCGAAAAGGACAAGCAGCATTTTTTGAACCTGGCAAAGGGCTATGAGGGGGAGGTGTTGTTTGACTCCTTAACCGAGAAGCTTTCCTGCGAATGCTATAACCTGAATGATCTGCTGCTACAAGTGGGTGGAACTTTGTTTCAAATTGATACATTGATCATTCTACAGGGAACGATTTATGCTTGCGATGTGAAATATCATGAAGGAGATTATGTCTACGAAACAGATAAATTATATAAAAAGCCAAGAATTGAGGTATTAGACCCTCTGCTTCAGCTAAAAAGGAGCAATTCCCTGCTGCGCCAATTGCTAAACAAGCTTGGCTATCATTTCGCTCTTGAATCTTATGTCGTTTTTAACAATCCCCAATTCACCTTATACCAAGCTCCTCTCAACAAGCCTTTTATTTTCCCAACACAAGTGAACCGGTTTTTACAGAAGCTGGATTCCACCCCTTCCAAGCTAAGTTCCAAACATAAGCAGCTGGCGGATAAATTGGTGTCACTTCATATAACAGACTCCCCCTACCGCCAACTTCCTTTCTATGAGTATGGCAAGCTTAGAAAAGGGCTTACCTGCTCTAAATGCCAGTCATTTGAATTTCATGTCAAAGGGAAAAACTGTGTGTGCAAAGACTGCGAAACCCTCGAGCCTGTCGTTTCGGCTGTCATTCGCAGCATAGAGGAATATAAGCTTCTTTTTCCAAATGAAAAAGTCACAACAAATGTCATTTATGAATGGTGCAAAATGGTGACCAAAAAGCGAATAAGGGCAATTTTGCAGGAAAACTTTACAGCTGCCGGAGGTCACCGTTGGTCTTATTATGAATAAGGGGGATTATTTGTATTTGCTGACTTAGGTGGAGGCCGTCAGTACCTTTTTTGGGGATCCTTTGAATTTCGGGCACTGAGGGTACCTGTCAGTTACCTTTTTTCGGCGTTCCCTTATATTTTGGGCACTGAGAGAAGCCGTCAGTGCCTTTTTTTCGGCGTTCCCTTATATTTCGGGCACTGAGAGAGCCTGTCAGTGCCTCTTTTTCGGCTCCCCCTTGAATTCCGGGTACTGAGAGAGCCTGTCAGTTACCTTTTTTCGACTCCCCTTGTATTTCGGGCACTGAGAGAGCCTGTCAGTTACCTTTTTTCGACTCCCCCTTGTATTTTGGGCACTGAGGGAGCCTGTCAGTGCCTCTTTTTCGGCTCCCCCTTGAATTCCGGGTACTGAGAGAGCCTGTCAGTTACCTTTTTTCGACTCCCCCTTGTATTTTGGGCACTGAGGGAACCTGTCAGTGCCTCTTTTCCGGCTTCCCCTTAAATTTCGGGCACTGAGGAACCTGTCAGTTACCTATTTTCGCCAACCCCTTAAATTTCGGGCACTGAGGGCCCCTGTCAGTTACCTATTTTCGCCAACCCCTTAAATTTCAGGCACTGAGGGCCCCTGTCAATTACCTTTTTTCGACTCCCCTTGTATTTCGGGCACTAAGAGACCCTGTCAGTTACCTTTTTCCCCCAAGCATGCTAATTTCAGGTTTTGACCTTATCCCCTATACCGAATCGCCAGCCCCTTCAGGAAATTTCGGGCGTACCGGTCTCCGCATTCTTTGTAGTTCTTATGTCCTTCTTTTCTTAAGAGCGCACTCAATTCGCCCTTTGTCACTTTTACTCCCGCTGAGTCCAAAATCTCAATGATATCCTCGCTTGTTAACTGGAGCGCGATTTTCACCTTCTTCAGCAGCAGATTGTTCACATGTTCACCGGTTAGTGCCAAGCTGTCCGGCTGCCCTGGCTTAAGCTCCTGCTTTCCCCTTTTGAAGACAATGAAGCCATTTAAAAAGGACTCAATCATCCTGTTATTAACCTTTAACTGCTCGTCATCGTCCTCTCCGGTCGATTTTATCAGCGCCTGCTGAACATCCGCTTTTGTCATCTCAATGCCGCCAAGCCTGAAGATTTCGGCCATATCTGTATCTTTTATATCCAGTGCGTATCTTAATCTGATCAGTATATCGTTATTTTCCAACTAAATAAGCCTCCTGCAGCGTAATCTTTTACCTTTTATGTTCCCCATCTATCTTAACGAAAAATCTGCCAGCCCGGAAATCTTTTAACTGGTCAGCGTGATATAATTCCGCGTAATTATAACCATGATAAAATTATCAATGGAAAAGAGGAGGACAAACATGTCTTTTTGCGCTTCATTATGGCCGGAAGAACCAACACCTGGGCATTTGAAAGATTGCAATGAATGCGGCCTTGATAGTCATGGCTCCAGAATGGTATGGGGTGAGGGAAATCCGGAGGCCCCCATTATCGTTCTCCTGGACAATCCCGGCGCCCGTGAGGACCGGGAAAACCGGCCCTTTGTCTGCGGGACAAGGCAAACCCTGCAGCAGGCCGCCTGCGAGGCTGGAATAAAAACTGAGGACCTATACGTAACCTACATTTTAAAAAGAAGGCCAGTGCGGGCATATGATAAAGAGCAAACGAGACAAATCTGCATGAATCACCTTAAGGAACAGTTGCAGACAAGGCAGCCTCAGTTAATCGTCTGTCTTGGCAATATCGCCGTTCAATCTTTCTTTCAGGAGCCCGAATTCGATGTTAAATCTTTAAGAGGAAAAATTCATGATGTCCGCGGCTACCAGACAGTCGTTGCCTACCATCCTCTTGCCGTAAGACGCCGTCCCAACCTCTGGCCGTTATTTTTAGAAGACTGGAAACTAGTCGCCGGTCATTCATTTGGCTGAACAAAAAAATAAAAGGCTGTCCGGGGAGCGGAATCCCCTTGGACAGCCTTTTTTACTCTAACTTAAGAAGCGATGCTTTGCTTAATGGATTTATGCTCTACTTCTCTCGCTGTACTATTCGCATGCTGATAAGCACAATAGACGAGGAATACTGTTACCAGCAAATAAGCCATTGAAAACTGTGGAGCCGCATTGAATGCCAATTTGGGTGCGTGCATAAATCCGGCGAAGGAAAGGGCAGCACCAATTAAGGAGAAAATACTTGCCTTAGCAAATTGACGATCAATGATAAACACCGTAACGGCACCTAAAATAATTCCCGTAAACATCGCTCCTTGTCCGAGCGGAACGATTCCGGCAGAGATATTGGCAACAGTCTCGCCAGCTGCCGAATTAAAACGTGTCATGATATAGTTTGCAAAATAAGGAAGGATCGCAATCACGACAGCAATGAAATATTTTGGTTCATTCGATTTGAAAGCTGTTGCTACCATTGAAACTCCAGCAAATACGAGTATTGGTGCAACAGCAGCAATCGGTATAAGAGCTGACAGGGCAGCAATGACACCTGTCATGGCGGCAATTCCAAACACAATGGCATTTAGAATGCTATAACCACGGCCGGCATTCATTGCTTTTGAACCAACTGTGGCCGTATAAACGGTGGTAGGAAACAGTCCGCCGAATATCGCTCCCAGCATGGTGCCAACTCCATCTACAGCCTGACACTCCCGGACATCATAGGAATCTCCGGCGGCAGCCATGGCATCCACGTTGTTCATCGTTTCAATTGCATTGTAAATCGTGATTGGTAAAATAACGGCCAGCAAACCGACTAATGCTGTGAATAACAAGCTCATTCCCTCAAAAGCAGCGAAACTTGGAAGGATTGGATAAAACCCAACATGGGCGAGTCCTTCGGAAATCTTATCTGTAGATTGATAGCCTAATGTGAAAGTCAAGACCGTACCAATTATAATGGCAAATAACGAGGTAGGAATATTAAAAGGCATCGCCATCTTCCCTACAACCCCAACAAGAATAATAATCAATGTTACAAGACCGACAACAGGGATTGAAAAAGTGTTGAACAACATCTCGCCAGCAATGAACGTAAGTGCTACCCCTGCCAGAGCCCCCAGCATGGCAGCCCGGGGAATCCGATTGCGTACCCAGTTGCCTGTCACACTTACGGCCGCTTCAATTAGACCACTTAAAAATGCAGCAGCGACAGCAACTTTCCATGCAAGCTCATAATCATTTGTCAATGCATAGGCCGGCGCAAGAACGCCGAACAAAAAGACAAACATGACGGGCGTACTGATTCCATAGGAAAGTGCCGTGACATCAGTTCTGCCTTCTTTTTTCGCGAGTCGGTTTGCCATAAAGGCATAATATAAATTCCCAACCATGACGGCTACAGCGGTACCAGGAATTACTTTTCCAAAGACGATGCTCGCTGGAAATCCCATCCCAAGCATGGTCGCCACGATAATAACAAAATTGGCCAGGTTGTTTTGAAATAGAGAAAAGAAAGCATCTGTATCTTCCTTTTTATACCAAGGGTAGTTAACCACTTTATTCATTTGCGCATTCTCCTCTGCAGTTAAATTAAAGTTTCTTCTAAAAACGTCACTTTTGAATTCTTTAACGATTGAATACGAGCCAGAGACTCCACTCTAAATCCTTTTTCTTCAAGTTTTTCCCGTCCGCCCTGGAAGGACTTTTCAATCACAATCCCTACTCCTGCAACTGTTGCGCCTGCTTGTTTCACAATCTCTGTCAAACCGATTGCTGCATGGCCAGTAGCCAGGAAGTCATCAATGATTAACACATGATCGCCGGGTGAAATAAAGTTTTTGGATACTGTGATTTTGTTCGTTTCTTGCTTTGTAAAGGAATACACACTGCTTGTATAAACATCATCCGTCATCGTCAGCGATTGTTTCTTCCTGGCGAACACAAGTGGAACGTCCAATTCATTCGCTGCCATAAAACTTGGGGCAATCCCTGAGGATTCAATCGTTAAAACCCTGGTAATTTTACAATCCTGAAATCTTTTAACAAATTCTTTCCCGATATTTATCATTAAGCTGGTATCAATTTGGTGATTTAAAAATTGGTCAACTTTTAAGACACCATCCGCTAATACCGATCCTCTCTCTTCAATTGCGCGTTCTAATTCTTTCATTCCGGTACCTCCTCCAGCCTGTATGAAATATCCCCTTGAAACACAAAAAGCCGAATGTTATGAGATCACATTTGACAATAAGTGATTCCCGTAACATTCGACTCCCATTAAAAGTCAGTTTGAAAGCAGTGGAAAACAGCAAATAAAAATGCCCATTTCCCCTGCTAAGGAGATCACTTGTAGTCAAGTCATTTACGGCAACTTGGTAGATACTTGTGGGCCATATCCCCACCATTATACAAGTAACATTATTAATTTGTTCGGTTATGAAAGTGATTATATAGTAAATCACTAAAAATTAAAAGCTTTTTTGACAAAAAAACGAATAAAAGGAAAAAACAATCCTTTTTAGTTCGTTTTTTCAGCTATCCAGAGAAAGATTTACGTAATATTGTTAAAAAAGCACCCTTGATAGGATGCTTTAAAATCATAAATCTTGAGATTTAGAGTCAAGTGATTCGTTTACACTCACATAATTTACCCTGCTTAGTTGGATAAAGGTGTTTTCAAACTTAACCCATTCCTCACCAGAGTGGACGGTTTGTTTGAAAATCTGATCTTCTGTTTTATCTGTTACCTCAAATTGTGCAGTGTCCCCACCGTCAAAGTAGAAAGTGACAGTTAAATTGTTTTCTGACATGAATTCTCGCTCCCTTCTTTAACGTTTATACCCGATTTTTTTAGCGTTAAAATAGAACCTAACAAAAATTAAGAAGGGCCGAACTGACTCCCTAGTAAAAAGGCAACGTCCCTAATAATGGGTTCGTTGCCTTTTTTCACGCTTTTTCCTTGAATGGGAACGCTTCTACTGTTCCCCCATTCTCTCGGAATTCTTTGCCTCAAAACGATTAAGCAATGCGCGGACTCCATCTGTTGTCTTTGTGCTCATTAATTGATTTCTCAATTCACCAGCCCCGTGGAATCCTTTGACATAAATCTTAAAGAAGCGATGAAGAGCCGTGAACGGTCGCAGCTCTAAATGCGAATATTTATCATGAAGATCCATATGCAATCGCAAAAGATCAAGCAATTCCTCACTGCTATGTTCTTTTGGTTCCTTTTCAAAGGCGAATGGATTATGGAAAATGCCGCGCCCAATCATTACCCCATCAACACCATATTGTTGGGCAAGCTTCAAGCCGGTTTGACGGTCAGGTATATCCCCATTGATCGTCAAGAGGGTATCTGGTGCCACTTCATCACGAAGTTTTTTAATCTCCGGGATCAGCTCCCAATGAGCAGGTACTTTGCTCATTTCATCCCTTGTACGCAGATGAATGGAAAGGTTAGCAATATTCTGGTTCAATATGTGTGTCAGCCAAGGTCTCCATTCATCCAAATCCGTAAAACCAAGCCTTGTCTTGACGCTTACAGGCAACCCGCCTGCCTTTGCCGCCTGTATTAATTCCGCTGCAACTTCCGGACGGCGGATCAGGCCGCTTCCCTTCCCGTGCTGCGTCACATTAGGGACAGGGCAGCCCATATTGATATCCAAACCCTTAAAGCCCATTTCCGCCATCCCCATACTCATTTGCCGAAAGTTCTCAGGCTTGTCCCCCCATATATGGGCTACCATCGGCTGTTCATCCTCCGTGAAAGTCAAACGGCCGCGCACACTCTTGATCCCATCCGGGTGACAATAACTCTCCGAATTTGTGAACTCTGTAAAAAACACATCAGGTCTGGCTGCCTCACTAACCACATGGCGGAAAACAACATCCGTCACTTCTTCCATCGGTGCCAGTATAAAAAAAGGTCGTGGTAAATCACGCCAAAAGTTATCTGTCATAACATTCAAATCCTCTCTCTATCGAATACCAGGGCAATCACTTAGCCATATTTAAAAAGCAGAAAGTCTCTGCTGCTTTTTTACTTATACCATGCCTAAGCACCTTTTATCAAACTGATCGGAAAGGTATATTTTAACTGTACAATAGGAAAAGGCCCCAAATTCGCAAAAGGATCTTTTGCGATATCAGGACCACGATGTCAAATGTTAATTTAGGTGGGTTACACGTTTTCTTTGGGCTAAAGTCTAAATACGCATTAATGCGCCATTAGCCTTTGGCAACTCTTCCTCTGTTAGCTGATTCATTTTACAAAAATGCTCAAAAAATTCTTGTGCCAGTTCTCTTTCCTTTGGATCACTTTTCAACGAAACGATATCCTGCAGAATTTGAGCCATCCACGAATTTTCAAAATAACGGTATTTACCTGTATTCCATGTCATTTTGTTCGGGAATTTTTCATTTACGTAGTATTTCCAGAAAAGCATCTGATCAGATTCCTCTTCTGTAAGTTGGAGTCTGTATTTTGAATGGGCAGGTATGTACCCATCTTCACAAAGCTTACCGATAAAGTTTTCATTCACCATATAGACACCCAGGATACGTCTGTCTTGTTCAGGCCTGCTGGAATCTATTTCAGTTAACAGGACCGCACTATTTTGGTGCAGGCGGCTCGGTTTGTTTGGCTTCCCCTTGTTATTGCCGCTTTTTATCAAGCCTGAAAAAACCTTCCACTCTGAAAAAGAACTACCAAGCTCTTCAGTGTCACACCAAAAAACCATTTGTGATTCGGGATGAAGTTTATGATTTTTCATAAGCTTTTCATATTCCAAGCGAAGTTCCTGTTTTTTTCGTTGCAGCTCTCTTTCCTGTTCCTTCTTCCACTCTTGCTCTTTTCGTTTCATTGCCTTTTTTTGCAGCATTTCTTCAAGGGAATTGGCAACACTTTTATCGTGTAGTGTCAGGTGCTTTTCAAATACATCGGGGAAAATAAATTGTTTATTTTCAGAGGCGAAATTTATTTCAATACGGGAATCATTATGATTTACTATATTCCCCATGCCATAACGCTTGTGTGTAACTTTCTTATTGATTAGATTCATTATTCTAGCCCTCCTTGCAGAATAAAAACTCCGTTACTACCAGATAGTAAATTGATCATTTTATTCACTTGCACAACTGTTTGAATTTTTCTTCGGTTGAAAAAGGATAGCAATAAAGCCTCAATATTCTACCTGCAAAAAATACAGCGGGATTAGAACAAGAAAAAAACAATTGTAAGATTATTGTAACATTTTTATAAAAATATTGCAAATTTATTGTTGACACCATATTTTATGATGAAGTAAAATGTAATTTTATTCTCTGTATTTAATGGTAAAAATTATGAAAAATGGACTCCAAAAAGTCGCGATGCTTCTGAAAAAGCCCTGTAAATAAACGCGAGAACATGAATAAAAGCAGGTTCCCTTATCTAAACTGTATCCTGTGTAGTAGACACTTAAAAAAAAGCGTCTACTGCACAGGATTTTTTTAGGTACAATAGATTACAAATGGTACGGGAGAAGAGTATATGAGTAAAAAGATATTTACAAAAAAAGAGATCGAGATATTATCTAAAAATCCCTATGTAAAATCAGTTAGCCCAAAAGGGATTACCTATACTGATGAGTTTAAGGAGCTCTTTATAGCTCAAAACGAAAAGGGAAAGTTTCCAAGTGAAATATTTAGAGACTGTGGGTTCGACCCAGAAATCGTTGGTAAAAGGCGTATTGATTCAGCAAGTAAAAGATGGCGAGAAGCCTACCGTATGAATGGAGTGATGGGACTCCGTGACACAAGACCAGGAAACTCAGGCAGATCCAGGGAAAGAGAGCTTTCCATCGAAGAAAAATATGCAAGGTTAGAGGCCGAAATTAACCTGTTGAAAGCAGA
>NZ_LAYY01000034.1 GCF_000986785.1 Mesobacillus campisalis
TAAACACTTCCTCAAGGAAGTGTTTTTTTATTTCAATTATTTTTATTACAAAAACTATTGATAAATTATATATTTTTATGTAATAATAGCTTTAAAGTTAATGAAAGCGTTTCACAATGCTTTTTCATTATTCGTTATTTCACTCATGAAGATGCCTTATTAATAGTAAAAGGAGGAAATATTTATGAAGAGAAAATGGCTGGGAGCTTTCATGGCTGCAGCACTGACAGCTGGAACGTTAGCAGGATGCAGCGGCGGGGAATCCACTTCCAAAGAGGGCGGAAGCGGAGGCCAAGGCACTGAAGGCCACATCACTTTCTGGGCTCCGTTCTCAGGCCCGGACGGCCCCCGCATGAAGGAAATCGTCGACAGCTATAACCAGTCACAGGAGGAGTACAGTGTCGACTTTCAGATTGTACCGCAATCAGAGTATTACAAAACAGTTGACCTTGGTTTCTCAGGACAAAAAAATAATGCCGATTTGCTGATTATGCATGGGGACCAAATCCCAACCTATGTGGATAAAAACCTGTTAAAAGATGTGACTGAAATAACGGCAGAGGCAGAAATCACCCGGGAAGACTATTCGCAAACAGCCTGGGAAGGCGGACAAATTAACGGGAAACAATATGGAATTCCCTTGGATATTCACCCATTGATGTTCTACTGGAACAAGGACATGTTCAAGGCGGCGGGCCTTGACCCTGAAAAGCCGCCGGTCAACAGGGAAGAATTCGTCCAGATGGCTAAACAATTGACCAATGCGTCCAGTGGCCAATATGGATTTGTGGTTCCTACCCTGTGGCCGCAGCAATTCATATTCCCAACCGTAGTAGCGCAGAACGGCGGCGAATTAATCAAGGATGGGAAAGTCAATTACAACAGCCCTGAAGCGGTCGAAGCCTTAAGCTTCCTGAGAGGGCTTGTAGCAGAAGAAAAGGTTTCACCGGAAAATGTCCAGCAGGATGGGGAAGTTACGCTATTTCTGCAAGGCAAAAACGCCATGCACCTAAATGGACCATGGATGATGGAACAGTGGGAGACAGCAAAGCTGAACTATGGCGTTGCCCCTGTTCCGCAGCTGGGAACGGAGCAGCAGGCCGTATTTGGGAACTCCCATAATTTTGTTATCCCGGCTTCCTTGGAGGATGAAAAGAAAATAGCAGCAGCACAGGATTTCCTTAAATATGTCGCTGGAAACGCCATGGAGTGGGCAAAATCCGGAATGGCACCAGCATCGAAAGCCGTGTATGAGAGCGAAGAGTTCAACGAAATGAAGCAGCAGCCTCAGGTCGCCAAGCAGTTTGAATATGCTGTGTTCTCTCCGCGAATTTCAAATTGGGGGCAAGTATCAGAACCATTATGGTCGGAAGTGAACCTTGCGCTGCTCGGCCAAAAAGATCCTCAAAAAGCGCTTGATGATGCAGTGAAAAAAGCAGAGCAAAGAATGGAATAAAAGACGGGGGAGTCAGGAGCGGAGAAATTTGCCGGCCTGCCTGCCCCTTATTTTTTCAAAATGGAATGATTCTTTGGGGAACTGTACGTATTCCTCTAAAAAGGACGGAGAGGAAAATGAAAAAAAGAAATTGGAAATCAGCGTTTACATCAAGTTTATTTGTTTTGCCATACTTATTCTTCTTCACCATTTTCTTGCTGATACCGATTATTTATGGAATCTGGATCAGTATGCATAACTGGGACCTGCTGTCACCGGAACATGAATTTGTCGGTTTAGGAAACTATCAAAAAATCTTCAATCCTGACTCTTACTTGAACGGCCTCTTTTTTGACGGATTGCTGAATACATTCCAATTTGTCATTTACAGTGTTCCCATATTAGTGGTGGTAGGCCTGGCACTTGCCTTGTTGGTGAACAGCCTGCCTGATAGATTCAAAGGCTTTTTCCGGACCACCTATTTTCTATCATACTCTGTATCTGTTTCAGTCGTAGCGATTATCTGGCTGTGGGTTTTGGATACAAACAGCGGCTTGATTAACCAGTACTTAATGAAGCTTGGGCTGCAGGGAATTCCTTGGCTGACCAATATGCCATGGGCTTGGGTTTCGCTTGTGATAGCAACCGTTTGGTGGACGATCGGTTTTAATATGGTGATTTTAATCAATGCATTAAACGATGTATCAGAAGAGTTATATGAAGCAAGTGCACTTGATGGGGCCAATCGCTGGCAGCGTCTGATCCACGTCACCCTGCCAAGCATCCGCCCGGTGATGCTCTTCGTGCTGATTACCTCCACGATTGCTTCGTTTAACGTATACGGACAGCCATACTTGATGACAAGAGGGGGCCCTGGCGATTCTACGAAGGTGCTCTTGATGAACATAGTAGATGAGGCGTTTGAACAGAGACAGCTCGGTACATCTGCCGCTATGTCGCTTTTGATGGCCTTGATTATGATCATCATCTCGGTTGTGCAGTTTAAATTAACGAAAGAGAAGGAGTAGATGTAGCATGGACAGCAAAGCAGGGAAGCTCTTCCGGATCGCTTTAGCCTCTATTATTGCCTTGTTATTTTTAGTGCCGCTGTTTTGGATGCTGGCCACTTCCTTTAAAAATGACTTTGAAGCCATAACGAGCGGAATCCAATGGCTGCCGCAGGAATTCACGTTCGAAAACTATCTTTATAGTTTGGCAGATGTACCTGTTCTTCGCTGGATGTCCAACTCGCTGTTTGTGGGCATAACTGGTACATTGCTTGTTGTCGTCGTAGATACACTGGCAGCCTACGGACTTGCTCGCCTGGATGTGCCGTTTAAAAAGGTGCTAATCAGCATGTTTATAGGTTCATTGATGATTCCATGGGTGATTACGTTCCTGCCTTTATATATGGAGTTCAATCAATTTGGATTGCTTGATACATATGCGGTGCTGATTTTGCCATATACAGCGAACGCATTTGGCGTCTTCCTGCTTTACCAATACTTCAGAGGGTTTCCAAAATCTTTGGAAGAGGCTGCCCATTTGGATGGGGCGAACAAATGGCAAGTGTTTACCAAAGTGGTACTACCATCTGCAAAACCGACCATTTGGACTTTGGCGATTTTTACGTTCATGGGAATCTACAATGACTTCCTATGGCCTCTAGTCACAACAACTTCGCCGGAAATGCGAACGATTACCACAGGGATAGCGGTCATGCAGCAGGGAAGCTTTGTCTCTTCTCCAGGGAAGCTGATGGCGTTAACATCGATTGCCACGATTCCGGCTGTTCTTCTCTTTATTATCGGCCAGCGTTCGTTCATTAAAGGGGTAACGCAAACAGGAATTAAATAAGAATTTGAGAATTTGAATTAGAGGGCGGGGATTTCAGTGAATACACCAAGAAACGAATATCCAAGACCGCAGCTGGTGCGGAAGGATTGGGTCAATTTAAACGGGGAATGGGATTTTTCCTTTGATGATAAAAAGAAAGGGAAAAAGGAAAAATGGTTCAGCCAGTTTCCTGAACCTGTGAAGAAAATCAATGTTCCCTTTGCTTATCAAACGGAGCTAAGCGGGATTAATGATCAAAGCTTCCATGATATGGTATGGTACCGCCGGGAGTTCGAGGTGCCTGGGAGCTGGAATGAGAAGCGTACGATTCTCCATTTCGGTGCTGTTGATTACCGCGCCTGGGTTTATGTCAATGGGCATCTGGCAGGATTTCATGAAGGCGGACATGTTTCATTCACCTTTGATATTACCGATTACTTGACAGGAGACACCGAATCCCTTGTCGTAAGGGTCGAGGATCCATCAACGGATGAAACGATTCCGCGGGGGAAACAATTCTGGGTCCAAAAGTCCGATTCCATCTGGTATACGAGAACAACAGGCATTTGGCAGACCGTCTGGCTGGAGGCAGTAAATCCTGTCCATTTTTCCAAAGTCCGGTTTACTCCCAATGTGGATCAGGGCGAAATAGGCATCGACTTTGAAGTTGCTGGTGAATATGAGGGAAAAAGAGCTGGAATCGAGATCCGGTTTAAAGACGAACTGGTCGCAAGGGACTCGATTGAAGTGCTGGAGCCATTCAATAAACGATCCATCAATTTGTATAACCGGAAAATCTTCAGAACCGGCTTCCACCATGATGGCTGGAATTGGACCCCAGAGAATCCTAACCTGTTTGATGTAAAGCTGGTTCTAAATGACGATACGGCCATTCTTGATGAAATTGATTCCTACTTTGGGATGCGGAAAATCCACCGGGAAAACGGAATGGTTTATTTAAATAACAAGCCTTATTATCAAAAGCTCGTCCTGGACCAGGGGTATTGGCCGCAGGGGTTATTGACAGCCCCCACAGACGAGGACCTAAAGAAGGATATTGAACTATCGAAAAAGATGGGCTTCAATGGCTGCCGCAAGCATCAAAAAGTTGAAGATCCCCGTTTCCTATATTGGGCGGACCGGCTTGGCTTCCTCGTATGGGGAGAGTGCGCCGCTTCTGCTTCCTATAGTGAGGATGCGGCTGCAAGGCTGATGCGCGAATGGATTGAAATTATCGAACGTGATTACAATCATCCATCCATCGTTGCCTGGGTCCCATTGAATGAGAGCTGGGGAATCCCCGGGGTACGTGCCAATAAACAGGAACAGCACCATTCATTGGCGATGTACCACTTGGTTCATTCGCTCGATCCTACCCGCCTTGTCATCTCCAATGATGGCTGGGAACTGACAAAGTCGGATATTTGTGCCATCCATAATTATAGTCATGGAAACAAGGATGAAACAGCCAAATATGAGGAGTTTAAAGAATCTCTGGCTACTAAGGAGAGCCTTCTTGCTTCCCAGCCTGCAAGGCGTAAAATTTATGCAAATGGCTTTGAACACCAGGGAGAGCCGATCCTATTGACCGAGTTTGGAGGTATTGGCTTTAAAATTGGGGAAGATGCCGGCTGGGGTTATACCTCTGTAAGTGAAGTCGACGAGTTCATCGATGATTACAAACGGATCATGGAAGCAGTATACAGCTCTAAAGCTCTTCATGGATTCTGCTATACTCAATTGACCGATGTGGAGCAGGAAATCAACGGCTTGTTAACCTATAACCGTGAACCGAAATGCGACTTAGACGTAATCAAGCAAATCAATGATATGTGGCACTCGGAAATCGTAAAGGGTTAAACATGGTGCTGCCAGCAAAAGAGAAAGGGAACATTGTATTTCTATCTTTTCATTCTTTGTTAACAGTTTGTTCATAATTTCAAGTTAAAATAAGAAATGAAAAGGTTACCTCCCTTTTCCCCCCTTTAATTAAGGCACTTTCCTAAAAAAGGAAAGTGCCTTTGCTGTTTTATTTATATAATAGCTAATGCGGTTCATTAAATATATTTCCTGATGTATATAGAGCGGGTTGTTCGGATTAATGAAAGCTGGAGCGCCATCATAAGATTCTTTCCGGGGAGTGGTTTAACCGGTACAGCCCGAGGAGAAGTTCGTTTAGAAATAAATTCAAGTGGAATAGTTCAAAAGAAGATGATTTGTTTTGGCCAGTGACTCAGGAAAAGGAGTGATGAAGGTGAAAGCAGCTCAACTATTGATCAAATGCCTTGAACAGGAGGGGGTAGAGTATATCTTTGGGGTTCCCGGGGAGGAAAACCTCGATATCATGGATGCCCTTCTGGACTCTGAAATTGAGTTTATTGTTACCAGACATGAGGCTAATGCCGCTTTTATGGCGGGGACTTACGGCCGGCTGACAGGGAAACCTGGCGTGTGCTTAGCGACGCTTGGGCCTGGTGCAACAAACCTGTTAACAGGAGTGGCCAACGCCAATATGGACCACAGTCCAATTGTCGCAATCACCGGACAGGCGGGTTTGGACCGCCAGCATAAAATCTCTCACCAATACTATGACCTGGTTTCGGTCTACGAGCCGGTCACAAAATGGAATACACAAGTAAAAAAAGCGGAAATCATTCCCGAGGTGGTACGGAAAGCGTTTGAAGTTGCCAAAGGAGAAAAGCCGGGAGCTGCTCATATCGACCTTCCCGAGGATATTGCAGCGCAAGATGTGGACGCAACACCGATCGAGGTCAGGAAGCCGACTAAATTCGAGGCTGGCGAGCGCGTCATCAAGGAAGCAGCAACAATGATTGAAAAGGCGAAACACCCGCTCATCCTTGCAGGTATGGGAGTGGAAAGGGGGCATGCAGAAGGAAGTCTCCGTAAGCTTGTTGAAAAGGTGGACATTCCTGTCGTTCATACCTTTATGGGCAAAGGCGCTATTTCGTGGAGAAATGACTTAAGTCTGTTGACGGCAGGGTTAAGCGGCAAGGATTATATCAGCTGTGGATTCGAGGAGGCCGACCTGATTATTGCTGTTGGGTTTGACATGGCCGAATACCCGCCTAAAAACTGGAATCCTGGGGGTCAGACTCCTGTTTTACATGTTGATACCAGGGAAGCAGAAACGGACGCCCATTATCCCGTTGAGCACAGTGTCATTGGCGACCTGGCAGAAAACCTGAAGCAATTGGAAAGTGCCATGTCTGCCGCCAAGCGGAATAATGACTGGGTTAGCCATGTAAGAGAACAGGCACTTCAGGAATCGGATGCTTTTTCCGGGGACGAAAGCTTCCCGGTAAAACCGCAGAAAATCATTTCCGACTTACGGTCCGTGATGAGGGAAGAGGACATCGTTATCTCCGATGTTGGCGCCCATAAAATGTGGATGGCTAGAATGTACCATGCATATGAACCGAATACATGCCTGATCTCAAACGGACTCGCTTCGATGGGCATTGCGGTACCGGGGGCGATTGCTGCCAAGATGGTCCACCCAGAAAAAAATGTTGTTGCCGTTTGTGGAGACGGAGCGTTTCAAATGTCGAGTGCCGACCTGGAAACGGCCGTGAGGTTAAAGCTTCCAATCGTCATCCTTTTATGGAGAGATGAAGGATACGGCCTGATTGAATGGAAGCAGCTGAATGAATTCAAGCGAGCATCGAATGTCAAATTCGGCAATCCCGATTTTATCCAGCTGGCCAAGTCTTACGGATTTGAAGCAATTGGCATCAGGGAAGGCGGACAATTAAAAGACGCTTTACAGGAAGCGATTGACTTGAACAAGCCTGTCTTGATTGACTGTCCAGTAGACTATAGTGAAAACACAAAACTGACCGAAAGACTTGGGAAACTGCTCTGTTAAAACGAAAGGAGGAAGAACCATGAGAATCGGTTCCATTATTAATGGTGAGGAGAGAATTGAAGATCAAAGGGAAATGATGCTGGTTCGAAATCCTTATAACGGCGAGACTGTAGCCGAAATGGCCCTTTCGGACAGAAAGGATATGCAAGAAGCCATCGGGAACAGCTTGGAGATCTTCGAAACAACGATGAAAAAGATGCCTGCCCATGAAAGAGGCAAGATACTTTTAAAAGCGGCCCGAATCCTTGAGGAAAAGGCGGAGGAGTTTGCAGAAGTCATTGTCGCAGAAGCAGGCAAGCCAATCAAGTATAGCCGGGGCGAAATTCAACGATCCATTCAAATTCTCCATTTTTCAAGTGAATTATCTAAGCATATGACGGGAGAAGTTTTGCCGATGGATGCGGCTTTACGCGGGGAAAACAGAATGGGTTTTGTCAAAAGGATACCTGTTGGGGTGGTTGGAGCCATCACACCGTTTAATTTTCCTTTAAATTTATCGCTTCATAAAATTGCCCCAGCCATCGCAGCAGGAAATACTGTTATTTATAAACCAGCTGAGAAAACCCCGTTGTCCGCCTACATGCTGGTAAAGCTTTTTCAGGAAGCGGGACTTCCGGATGGCGTTCTCAATCTTGTGCTTGGAAAAGGAGAAACCGCAGGAGATGCCCTCGTCAAGCATGAAGATGTTCCGAAAATTACGTTTACGGGCAGTCTGGCGGTCGGAAAAATCATTCGTAATGGCGCTGGGCTCAAAAAGGTCACCATGGAGCTTGGCTCCAATTCTCCTAATCTTGTTTTTGAAGATGCGGATCTGGACCAGGCAGTAGACAGCCTGATCACCGGAGCGTTTGCCTATTCCGGCCAGGTTTGTGTTTCGACTCAGAGAATCTATGTACAGGAAACCATTTATGATACGTTCCTGAAGAAATATATTGAAGCAGCAAACAAACTGAAAATTGGGGATCCCCGGGAGGAAGAAACCGACATTGGCCCGATGATTGACGAGGATGCGGCGAAAAGGGCCAAAGACTGGATTGAAGAAGCGAGGCAGCAGGGGGCGACCATCGAAACCGGCGGCGACCTCAGCGGGACGATCCTGTCTCCTGCCATTATTACCAATGTGAACAAGGACATGAAGGTGGTTAGAGATGAAGCCTTTGCTCCGCTTGTATCGGTGATTCCGTTCAAGCAGGAGGAAGAAGCGGTGGAAAACGCCAATGATTCCATCTTCGGCCTTCAGGCTGGACTCTTTACCAAGGATATTGACCGGGCATTCCGGGTAGCGGACGCATTGGAGTCAGGAGGTATCTGGATCAATGAATCGGCCACCTATAGGCAGGATAACTACCCGTATGGAGGAGTCAAACAGAGTGGAATTGGCAGGGAAGGTGTCAAATATGCCATTGAAGAAATGACGGAAATGAAGTTTATCGGCCTTAAGTTTCAAGGATGAGATTGGTTGCGCCATTTTATAAGGAAAATACTTTTTGGATATTTATCGAAAGAAGGCTGCCATCCTGGGCAGCCTTTCTAATTATTCGCTATGTTACGCAGTTCCTGGCCCGGTCTCTTGCAGCAGAGCTGTTGGTGGAAATATAATAGCTTAAATGGGTCTAAGCGCAATTATCAGGATCTTTTTCTGGCTGAGGATCAACCCGGTATGCATCATCGCTGTCGACCGCCCCTTTTATTGTCAGTAAGAAGAAGTAAACCATTGCAAAGAAGAGAATGGAAAATCCTGTAATAGTTGCCCAAAGTCCAAACATATGAAACCCCTCCTTGGGTATATATATGCAAGGAGGGGGATTTTTTATATCTCATTTTTTAAAGGTTTTCTATAATTATGTTATGTAAACTTATGCGCCTTGTTCAAATAATTGTATGTTTTTGGACTTTTGAAGGGTTGTTGACACTGGTTCTTTTATCCTTTAAAGTACATAGGTATGTCTTTTTAGGAGGAAAACATGGAGACTCAGAATTATACACAAGTGAAAATTACTACAGCAGATCCATCCGCACTAGGTTTGTTTGGCTTGGCGATGGTCACATTGGTTGCATCATCACAGAAATTGGGCCTGACAGACGGCGTTTCTTTCATTTTGCCATGGGCGTTTTTCCTGGGCGGCATTGCCCAGCTTTTTGCGTCTGTGCTGGATGCCAGGCATAATAATATATTCGGAACAACCGCTTTTGGAGCGTTCGGACTTTTTTGGTTCGGAGTCGGAATGTCCTGGCTGATTCAGCTGGGAGCGTTCGGAGAGAAGCTTGCCGCTGACGCGGACCCAAAGCAGCTGGGTTTTGCCTTTATCGGATATCTGATTTTCAGCCTGTTTATGACGATTGGAGCAATGGAAACACATAAAGTGTTGTTTCTTATCTTTGTCTTGATTGATTTCCTGTTCATTGGCCTGGCCCTCAGTTCATTTGATATATTTTATGAAGTCACACATATGATGGCAGCCGTCGCAGAGCTGGGCATAGCCCTTCTATCCTTCTATGGTTCAGCAGCCATTGTGCTCAACACTCATTTCAAAAAAATTGTCCTGCCCATCGGTAAGCCATTCGGCATTTATAAGAAAATAAAGTAAGTGGAAAGAGTAACGGTGCCTGACCCCCAGCGCTTTAAAGCGCTGGGGGTCAGGCACCGTTTTTTGCTTTAATGGGTTGAAGGGTTTTGTCAGGTGTATGATGCTCATAGTGGCTGATTTTGGGCCATGCTGGTATTCTAAGGTAAATAGTACATCAAGCGAAGATAATAGATAGGCTATACATTAGAAGGCGAGGAGAAGTTATGATTCACGAAGTAATCGATATAAACACAGAGAATTCCCAGGCCAGGCTTTATACTTATTTTTTGTCCAATTCCCCGCAAATGGACAGCGAACGAAAACGCCCAGCGGTCATCATCTGTCCCGGAGGCGGCTATGAATTCACCTCGGACAGGGAGGCAGAACCGATTGCCATCAAGCTGAATGCGATGGGTATCCATGCCTGTGTATTGCGATACAGTGTCGCTCCAGCTGTATTTCCAACTTCGATAATGGAGCTGGCTTCAGCGGTAGCGCTGGTACGGGAAAATGCGAAAAAATGGAATGTGGATAATAACAGAATCATCGCGGCCGGGTTTTCCGCAGGCGGACATTTGGCAGCAAGCCTGGGGGTATTCTGGAATGAAGGGTTTCTATCAGAAAAACTTGGAGTGTCAGCCGATGTCATTAAACCTAATGGCCTTTTGCTAAGCTACCCGGTAATCACCTCAGGCGAGCATTCCCACAGGGGATCGTTTGACGCGCTAGTCGGAAAAGATGATGTGCAGCTCCTTGAAAAGGTTTCGCTCGAAAAGCAGGTATCCAAGGACACACCGCCAACCTTCCTTTGGCACACATTTACTGACGAACCCGTTCCTGTTGAGAACAGCTTTTTGTTCGCAAATGCTCTTTTGAAGCAGAAGATTCCACTTGAAATGCATATTTATCCTCGGGGTGCTCATGGCCTGGCATTAGGAACAGAAGAAACGCGAGGCAAAAATAATGACCGGAGCGTCCAGCCTGAGGTAGCCAACTGGATTGAGATGGCAGGCCGATGGATAAACGGTCTATAGAACCGGGCAGATTATTGTTTGCAAAAAGCGCATGGTAAATGGAAACCATGCGCTTTTTATTTCCATATATTTTTTAAAACGAGGAAAACAGTTCTGCTATAATCAAAGGGTATAAGGTAAAAACTACACCTATCAAATTATATTACCTAACAACCAAATAGCGGCAGGATCATGCTGTAAAGCGGGGAGAGGATTTAAATCACGACCTTTATTCAACTACTGGAAGAGCTTAAGCAGTTCGGCGCAGCTGAAGAATGCTTGCCGGCGATCGATACGCCAAAAGTAACCTTGGAAACGGACGTAAAGGTTTTTAGCAACGAATTTAACATTTTGCAGTTAAGCCTGCTTTATTCCATGATTTCAGTTGAAGAATGGGAGGACCAGCCTGCATTTTATATCACTTGGAAAAATACCGACCTTAAATCCAATCTGAAAAGGTTTGTCCTTTATTACAATCAAAAAAAGGGGATCCTTCGAAGAAAGTATGTTTACCGGAACGGCATTGAATCAAGGAAGGAAGAAAAGCGGCCTGTTCCAAAAGACAAACTCCTTACTGCTTCAAGCAAGGGGATGCTCCAGATTTTGCAGGACGGGTTTAAACAGATGGAGTAGCCAGCCATTTACATTCTTGGTCCTACACTCGTGAAATCCTGTATGTATTTGATAGCGAAACCAAAGACTTAGCCTGACTCTTTTATCAGGGTGGGTCTTTTTTGTTTGGTCTTAGACCGATGCTGAAAAATTGGGTCTTTGAACCAGTAACAACACCCAAGCAGATTTCATACTTTGTGAAAGAGAGCAATCGGGGTGAGTTCTCTTATCTGCAATTCCCTGTTTCCTTGTGTCATGGCCCTTTGTATTACAGAGACGGAGGTATGGTGAATGAATAATTTCCACGATGAGCTACAGAATTTGAGCCTTGGTGATTTCCAAGCAACCAATGCGGTTCCCTGGGACTATACCCAATATTATGATGATCAGCAGAGGCAGATTGGATTAATTTTCTCATGTTTTAACTGCTTCAGATGCTCCAGCTGCTTTACCTGCTTTAGCTGTTTTTTCAGTTGCTTTAACTGTTTTTTTAACTGTTTCAGCTGTGGCGGACGTTGTGGTGGACGTTGTGGCGGACGTTGCGGAGGACGTTGCGGAGGACGCTGTGGCGGTCGCTGCGGAGGTCGTTAAACCTCGAAAAAATATAAAAAAGGATGGGCCTCTGTATCTACTGCAGAGGCTTTTCCATTTTATCCTTTGACATATGAGACAAATTGAAGCACATAGGATGATAATGAAGATTTGCATCAAAACAGCCGGGGGTATCAGGCACGCTTTACTGGGAAATCCCCACTGCTGCCAAAGCAAAATAAAGAGGTGCGATATGTCAAATCTAAAACCTTCTATGCTTCTAAAAGTCAAAAGAGATACATTTTTTCTCCCTGATTCAAACAGCGGTGTTTATTTTCGCAATAACATAAGCTCATTCCATATGAAAGGGCAAGGAATCGACCAGTGGGTTTCCAAGCTGATGCCAATGTTCGATGGCAAGCATACACTGGAGTATTTGACCAAGGGACTGCCTGGCCCATATAAAAATCGTGTATATGAAATTGCAGGGGTATTGCATGCAAATGGATTTGTCCGAGACATCAGCAGTGACAGCCCGCATCAGCTAAGCCAGCACATTGTTGAACAGTATGAATCGCAGATTGAGTTTTTGGAGAGTTTTGGCGACTCTCCAGCTTACCGTTTTCAACGTTACCGCCAAACCAAGGTGCTGGCCATTGGTTCTGGTTCCATGTTCGTTTCGCTGGTTTCCGCTCTGCTGCAATCTGGCCTGCCCAGGTTCAACATGCTTTTAACCCCCGCAATGGCGACAGACACGAAGCGTATACAGGAACTGGTGAAGCATGCGCGCAAAACCGACCCTGAGGCTTCAGTCGAGGAGCTAACCCTCAAGGGTCATTCCTGGCAAGAGATTATACAGGGGTTTGATTGCATTTTATATGTTGCGCCGCAAGGAAACCTGGAGGAATTGCGTTCGCTCCATAGGGCGTGCCGGGCAGAGAGAAAGCTGTTCCTGCCGGCTTTTTTCCATAAACAGAGGGGCCTTGCCGGGCCAATCGTCCATCCAGACTCTGATGGATGCTGGGAATCCGCCTGGCGCAGCCTGCACGAAACCGTTTTTCCAGACAATGATTCTTACAATAATCCCGCCACTGCAGGAGCGATGCTGTCAAATATTATTGTATTTGAGTTATTTAAGCATCTTGGCCGGGCTGAAGACGCAGAAATGGTTCCTCTATTTTACCTGTTGAACCCCGAAACACTCGAGGGCAAATGGCAAATGTTCCTGCCGCATCCGCTTGTGGCTCAGCGCCCTCAAGTCCATTTGGTAAAAAATGCGGAAGAGGAACTGAAGAAAAACCTGGGACACAATGAGCAGGGAGGCCTGATCTTGTATTTGAGCCAGCTGGCATCTTCAGAATGCGGAGTTTTCCGTGTATTGGCGGAAGAAGAACTCGAGCAGCTTCCGCTTTCGCAGTGCCGTGTTCAAGTCGCAGACCCGCTCTCGGAAGGACCGGCGAAGCTGCTGCCAAGCAAGGTATGCGCAGAATTGACCCATGAAAAGGCCCGCAAGGCAGCAGGATTAACAGGTATTGAAATGTATGTGGATCAGCTGCTGGATTTGCTGTATCCATCCTATAAGGGAGCTGTTGGCATTGGAGCAGGAGAGAACATACAGGAAGCCGTATGCCGCGGCCTGCAAAAATGCCTGGAAGCAGAACTGGGCAGGCAATTGCGTAATCATGAAAATGCTGCCTCAAGATTGCAGCTCGCTGAGGTGGAAGACGATTGCTGCAGGTTTTATCTGCAAGCCTTGTCAACCATGAATGGTACGCCAGATATCGCCCTCGGAAAGGAAGTGGCAGGATTCCCTGTATTTTTTGTGCGCAGCAAGGAGCGATGGCATCCTGGTACAGGATTGCATCCGGCTCAGGCCCTTCAAAATGCGCTGAAAGCAGCGTTTTTGAACGAAGCGGCAGCTGTGCGAGTGCAGCTTGATGAACACAGGGCGCCAATAAGCCGGGTGATTCCAGCACTGACATCAGAAGATGAAATCCTTCAGACCGCCATCGAAAGATTAGCGGAAGTTGGAAAGCGCCTTTCACTCCTGGAATTTGACATGGGCCATGTTTTGAAAAAAGAGATAGTCAAAATTTATGGAGTGCTGCTGGGAGAGGAGGGGGACTTGTGAATCCGCTTGTAGTGATAATGGGAGAAGGCAGGCTGGCGGAAATGGCAAAAGAAGACCTGTCGGCACAGTACACAGTGTTTTCTTATCCTGAAGTGGAAGCGAATATCCCTGAACAGGCAGCTATTGTCCTCGTCCTGCATGATGCCTGGAACCCTGCCTACCATCTAAAAGCTGAAGAAATCCTGCGAAGAACCCGGATTCCATGGCTCCGTGGATTTGTTTCCTTTGGCGAAGGGGTGGTCGGGCCGCTTGTACGGATGGAGACACAAGGGTGCTCGCAGTGCGGAGACACCAGAAAACTTATGGCAGGACGGGACCGGCAAGAGATGTGGAGGATCCAGCACATGCTGTCGGAGGAGGAGAGGAAGGAATCTGACGCATGGGCATCCCGCATAGCAATTGCCCAGTTGGTCCAGGTAATTTTAAGTGAGGTAAAAATGATTCTTCAAGGAAAGGAAGCTCTGTCACAGGGCCGCATGTTTTTGCTTAACCTTAAAACGCTTAATGGCTCCTGGCATTCCATTTTGCCTGATCCATTATGCCATGTTTGCAGTACCTTGCCTGATGATTCCCCGGAAGCGGCTGTGATTTCATTAAAATCCAGTCCCAAAATCCAGGGAAGCTACCGTTGCCGTTCCATGGAAGACCTTAAAAATGTACTGATAAAAGATTATTTGGATTACCGTACTGGTCTTTTTAATGAAAAGATGTACGATCTTGTTCCGCCATTTGCCGATGTCGGCGTCAACCTGCCTTTATTCGCCGGTGATGAGGGAGTCGCAGGCCGGACCCATTCCTATGCGGCAAGCGAACTGACGGCGATTCTCGAAGGGTTGGAACGGGCATGCGGAATATCGCCCCATGGAAAAAGGACAGTGGTCCATGACAGCTATAACAATCTCAAAGATCAGGCTCTTCACCCTTCAGCCGCTGGGGTGCATGCCAAGGAACAATATGAAAGCCCTGGATTTCCATTTAAAGAGTTTAAACCTGACATGCCAATAAGTTGGGTATGGGGCTATTCGCTAGTGGAAGAACGCCCGATTTTGGTTCCCGAGCTCCTGGCATACTACAGTTTGGGCTGCGGCCATGGATTTGTATATGAAACGTCCAATGGGTGTGCTTTGGGAGGCAGTTTGGAAGAAGCGATTTTTTACGGCATCATGGAAGTTGTGGAGCGTGATTCGTTCCTGCTTACCTGGTATGCCCAGCTGCCACTTACTCGCTTGGATCCTTATTCGGCCAACGATGAGGAATTGAATTTAATGATTCAGCGTGTGGAAGCTGTAGGGGGATATGACCTCCATTTTTACAATGCGACGATGGACCATGGCATTCCCAGCGTCTGGGCCTTGGCAAAAAATAAAAAGCAAAGGGGATTAAACCTGATTTGTGCGGCGGGAGCCCATCTGGATCCAGTAAGAGCAGTGAAAAGCACCATTCACGAGATGGCGGCTATGATGCTGACCCTGGATGACAAATTCGAGAACAGCAGGGAGGAGTGTATAAGGATGTACCAGGATGCCAGCCTGGTGCGGAAGATGGATGACCATAGCCTGCTTTATGGTTTGCCGCAGGCAGAGGAACGGCTGCAATTTTTGTTAAACGAAGATCGGCCTTTGCGTCCTTTTGATGAAGAGTTTAAATGGAAACCTGTACACGATGATTTGAAGGACGATCTTCAAGCTGTGCTTCAGAAAATCAAGCTTTGCGGCATGGATGTGATTGTGGTGGACCAGACGTCCCCAGAATTAAAAGTGAATGGATTGCATTGCGTAAAAGTGCTCATTCCAGGAATGCTGCCGATGACATTCGGCCATCATTTGACAAGAGTGACAGGATTGCAGAGAGTGCTGGAGGTACCGATGCAGCTAGGGTATACAAAGCAGCCTTTGACAATGGAACAGCTTAACCGGCATCCACATCCATTTCCATAATCAGACAAGGAGGGCAGGGAAATGGATATAGAGACTTTTCTTCATTATCTTCATTTTGATACTGACAAGGCAAGCCCGCCCGGGTGGGAAGTGGATTGGGATGATGCTCCGCTGCCCTATAAACTCTATCGGGGCTTGCCTGCTTTTCCATTATGTCACGACACTCCGCTTGCCCTTGAAAAGAAGGATTCGCCTGCACCACCAACACTAAGGAAAATCAGTCATTTTCTATGGCTTGTTTACGGCCTGTCGGAAATTTCACAGTCGGCATTTCCAACAGAAGAAGGACCTGAACTCCACCAGAATTTTCGCCGGTTTGCTCCCTCAGGGGGGGCGCTTTATCCCAGCGAATTATATGTATACTTAAAGATGGATGGTCTTCCCGCGGGGGTCTATCATTATGATGCGGCCCGCCATTGCCTGGTGTTATTGCGTGAGGGAAATTTTGATTCCTATATATCCCGGGCACTGGGCGAGCGCTGTGATCTGTCAGCCTGTTTTGGCACCGTTTTTATTTCTTCCATGTTCTGGAAGAATTTCTATAAGTACAATAACTTTTCTTACCGATTGCAAGGCTTGGATGCCGGTGTGCTGATTGGACAGCTGCTGGAGGTATCAAAAGTGTTCGGCTTCTCTTCAGGGGTTTATTTTCAATACATGGACCGAGTGGTCAACCATCTTCTCGGACTTGATGAAAAAGAAGAGAGTGTCTATGCAGTAATCCCGCTTAGTGTAGAACCTACAAGATGGTCGTGTGCAGGAAAGGCGGATTTATCTGCGGATGCTTTATGCAGGGAACTTCCAGAAATTCAAACTAGTCATTTTACAAAATCACGAAGAATCAAGCCGTTTCCCATGCTTACGAAGATGAATGAAGCATCGACGTGGGAGTCGTCGAAATATTTTAGAAGAATGAAGGCGGGGGAAATTAAAAATGCCGGATGCCAGTCGGTTGCTCTGCCACGCACGGATCAGCGGTCGTATGATTTAGCATCCCTTTGCCAAAAACGGTTTTCACCGGATATGGATTTTGTGATGGGTAAAATAACGTTAGCTGAGCTGGCCGAACTTCTTCAGCACGCTTCGGCTATGTATCATTACCGTAATGACCTGGATGATCTTCATGGAAATGGTGGAACACGTCTAACAATTTTGGGCTGTTTTGTAAATGTCGAGGGCCTTCGAGACGGAACATACGCTTATAATGTTGCTGACCATTCACTAGAGAAGATTAACCTTGGAGATTGCCGGCGTCTGCTGCAATCCGGGCTGAGGGCAGGAAACGTAAATATGTTCCAGGTGGCGCTCTGCTTCCATATAGCGGGTAATCGTGACCACCTTATTCAAGAATTGGGATACAGAGGGTATCGCATCCAGCAAATGGAGGCCGGCATGCTTACACAAAGATTGCTTTTGGCCGCATCAGCATTGGGATTAGGCGGACATCCGCTCCTGGGTTTTGATGTTAATCTAGCAGATAAGCTCAATGAATTACATGTCCAAAATAAAACAAGCTTGATTCAAATCCCGGTTGGCCACTATCGGTCCCGTGCCTGGCTGCGGGGTGGAATTCATAGCTAACCCTTAATAAGAAAGAGCCCTCTTGAATATTCAAGAGGGTTCTCTTAAAGCATCACACCAATGCGAAATTAGAAGCAAAGTGCAGTACCCAAGCACTCTTCAAGACATTCACGAACATCCTTGCGAGCACCAAGCAAAACCGCTATTACAAGGGCCAAAAACAGCAGTAGTGCAATAATAATCTCAACAAGACTTACGGTACAATGTTTTTTGTGTCCCATGTGTTAACCCTCCATTCTATTTTATAAATAAGGGCTTTGTCATCCCCTTATATTAGACAAGTTATGACAGAGGCAAGAAGTACGTGCTGGTCAAACCCCTATTTTATCTGCAATTCCGTGAATGTCCTGCTAATTAGGGTTTCTTTCAGCTGTTTTCTAGTAGTTTGAGTGCGATTTATTTTTTGACCGTCATATAGGATGAAAGTCATGTTTATCACTTGAACTTAGTTTATCGATTGCACGAACTAACTAAGAGGTATACAATATAAAGAAAATGGTTTGTACAGAAAGGGGGAGAAAGGCGGATTCATATGAAGGCTAAAATGGTGGTTTCCTGTTTTCATTATAATGAAAGCGGGTCCAAAATATCATCTTATCTGATACTTTTCTTCAAGAAGACTATGAATCTGTCTTAAGCAACTATGAAAACACAGAGAAATTCAACCTACATTTTCATGCTTACACTCGTGGCAGCAATCGGAGGTTTGCTGTTTGGGTATGACACTGCGGTCATTTCGGGTGCAGAAAAATCCATTCAGACCTATTTGATTGAGCCGCTTGGATTGGGATCGCTTGCACATGGGGCCACGACGTCAAGCGCCTTGATTGGCTGTATCATCGGCGGCCTGATTTCCGGATTTTTTGCATCTAAATTTGGGCGCAAAAATTCCCTGATTGTGGCTGCGGTCCTTTTCTTTGTTTCCGCTTTGGGATCAGCGTACCCAGAGTTCCTTTTTTTCACCAAGGGGGATCCTACTCTTGGTTTGCTGATTACATTTAACTTCTACCGGATCATCGGCGGAATCGGGGTTGGTTTAGCCTCAGCCATAACGCCTATGTATATTGGCGAAATTGCCCCGGCGGATATACGAGGGAAGATGGTTTCCTTTAACCAATTTATGATTATTTTTGGGATGCTCGTAGTATATTTTGTCAATTGGGGAATCGCCAATGGACAAACCATCGAGTGGGTTAATGATATCGGCTGGAGATATATGTTTGCCTCCGAGGCAATACCGGCATTTGTTTTCGGAGTTTTGCTGCTGTTCGTTCCTGAAACACCTCGTTATCTAGCAATGCAGAGGCAGGATGGAAAGGCCTTGTCCGTCCTCAGTAGAATCAATGGTCCTACAGAAGCGCATTCGATTCTCGGCGAGATTAAACACAGCATCTCTTTATCTGGCAGTTTGAAAACGGAAAAGCTTTTTGCTTACGGAAAGCTGGTCATTGTGGTTGGAATCCTGCTGTCGGTCTTCCAGCAATTTGTCGGGATCAATGTTGCTCTCTATTATGCTCCGCGAATTTTTGAAAGCATGGGAGCTGCCAAGGATGCCTCCATGCTGCAAACGATTGTAATGGGACTGGTGAACGTCATCTTTACCGTTGTCGCTATTTATACGGTCGATAAGTGGGGACGCAAGCCTTTATTAATCACTGGATCGATTGGGATGGCTTTAGGGATGTTCGGTGTGGCCAGCCTGGCGTTTGCCAACGTAATCGGCATAAGCACGCTGGTGTTCATTATTATCTATACAGCGTCGTTCATGATGTCCTGGGGACCAATCTGCTGGGTGCTGATTTCGGAGATTTTCCCCAACAAAATCCGCGGGCAGGCTGTTGCCATTGCAGTCGCCGCCCAATGGGCCGCCAACTATTTTATATCCTCCACCTATCCAATGATGATGGAGTTCAGCGGCGGGATGACTTACGGATTTTATGGCCTGATGAGTGTTCTTTCCGCGCTGTTTGTCTGGAAGTGGATTCCTGAAACAAAAGGAAAGACATTGGAACAAATGGAAAAACTGTGGACAGACAAGCGTCAAAAGGAAGTTTCCTAGTTTCCATTGCTAGCTTTTTTCAATTAAATGTTTGGAAGGTGAGTGGCGACCATGAAAAAAACAGTTTATATTACGGGAGCAGACAGAGGCCTCGGCCTGGCTTTAACAAAGGTGTTCCTTCAATCTGGCTTTATCGTCTTTGCGGGCAGGTATATGAAGGATTGGCCTGAGCTTGATGAGCTGAAAACGGAAAATGGGGGGAAATTGCATCTCATCACGCTTGATGTAACCAGCCAGAAGTCCGTCGACAAGGCTGCTGCCTATATAGAGGAACAGGCAGGCCATCTGGATATTCTTATTAATAATGCCGGGATTCTGCAGGACCGGTCAGGTGACTTGTTCGGCGAGTTTCACTATGAGGATATGAGAATGCTCATGGAAGTCAATACGTTTGGACCGCTTCGAGTCTCTCAATCTGTCATTCCGCTGCTAGTAAAAGGAAATAATAAAATCCTGGCAAACATTTCGTCAGAAGCAGGGAGTCTCGCCGATTCCTGGAGACAAAAGGAGTATGGTTATTGCATGTCGAAAACTGCGCTGAATATGCAGCTGACTATCATGCAGAATCAATTGAAGGAATTTGGAGTCAAGGTCCTTGCCTTCCATCCCGGTTATGTGAAATCCTATATTTTTGGAGAGTTTAATGAGGATGCAAGTATTGATGCGATTGAATCAGCTGCTGGCATCGCCGGCCAAATATTGAGAGCGCCTTCACTCGATGAACATATGTTTATTGACTATCAAGGGAATAAAATGAACTGGTAAGGAGGAGGGGACATGGTGAAAATTGCTGCACTGCTGGGGGATTTCTATCATTCTGCACCTGAAGCAAAGGCGGGCCTGGAAGCTGCGGTTGCCAAGCTGCCCAATAAAGAGAACATACAAATCAAGTATGTGTCTCATGAACAATTATCACAGGCTCTCGATGAAAAGCCGGACTTGTTTATCAATGCGAAAATGGACCAGCTTAATCCAAAGGAAGATCCAGCACATACATGGCTGACAGAAGAATTGGATCAAAAACTTGTTAACTATGCAGAAGAGGGAGGAAGCATTCTTGCTTGGCATGCCGGCCTGGCTGGGTATCCGGTTGAATCAGGCTATATCAAGATGCTGCATGGATACTTTGACTACCATCCTCCAGGACTTCAGGAGGTCACTTATCTTCTTAAGGTTGGCGAAAAAACAGGAAACGATTCTTTCACGATTATGGATGAACAATATTTTGTAGTCTGTGATGAATGGAACACAGAAGTGGACCTATGGAGTACAGGTGTGCATGGGGATTCTCTCGCAGGCTGGAAGCATCTGTTTGGAAAAGGAAAAGTCTGCTGCTATACACCAGCACATACAAGGGAAGGAATGCTGAACAAGTATGTTAGAATGCTTCTTACTCAGAGATTCCAATGGTTGCTGGAGAAAAGCTTTAACGGATGAGGGACTGTATTCACAGTCCTTTTTTTATAGCAAGCCATTGCTGAATTATGCTGTGAATAGGCAATTAGTCTGATAGTTGTTTGAATATTCTGGATGGTAAAATAGAGAGGCAAGCATTCCATTAAAAAGGAGGGAAGAAAAAACTTTGGTTTCTTGGCTTTTCTTAGTTCAGTCGATGCACGAACTAAGTTGAGAGCCAATGTTTGCACAAATGTTCACCAATTAATCAATCGAAGGGAAGTATTAAAATGAAAAAAATGATGGGAGTGCTCTTCATTGGTTTCCTGCTGCTCGCTTCAAGCTCAATCTTTTCTGCCGTGTCTGCCAAAAAGAGCGAAAACGTAGAAATACCAGTGCTGCTCTACCATGTGGTAAAACCGAATCCAGACCCAACAAATCCTTGGCAGTTCAGCCTTGAAGAGTTTGAAAAGCATATGGCTTACCTGAAAGAGAACGGGTATCGTACACTGACGATGAAGCAGTACTTCAACATTCTCGACAAAAAGGCGGCGATGCCTTCCAAGCCAATTCTGATAACTTTTGATGATAATTCGAATGATTTCTATCCATATGTATATCCGATCCTGCAGAAATATGGAATGAAGGCGACCCAGTTCACGGTCTCCGACTGGGTCGATGGCAGCTGGAACATGACCGCTGACGAGATTCTCACGGTGATGGAAAATGGAATCGACATCGAGAACCATTCAGTGACACATCCATTCCTGGCAGAATTAAGCAAAGAGGAGCAATATGCAGAAATCAATAACGCGACCGTAGCCCTTAAAGAGCTGACTGGCAGGACAACTGAAGTATTTGCCTATCCTTATGGAAACTACAATGCCGACACGATTTCGGTTCTGAAGGAGCTTGGCTTCAAAGGTGCTTTCAAAGTCGGCGGCGGCCTAAGCACGGACAAGAGCGATCGTTACGAACTTCCGCGGATTATGATTCTTCAGGAACACACAATGGAAGACTTCATCCGGATGGTGAATACAGGCTACTAACATAAAAAAAGAAATCAGCTCTGAAAACTCGAGCTGATTTCTTTTTGTTTTAATCCATAATCGACCAGTAAGCAGGTTTTGTATTGTAATTGATATCAAATACAAATGGTGCGTCCTTGCCAACGCCATTATTGAACTCGCGTGCACGGTCGTCCAGCCAAGTGTGGTTATCAGCAATGCCCCAGAACGTGACAGAGCTGATTTTGTCGCCAAGGCGCTCGTACAATTCAAAGATTTGGTCATAGCGTTCAGCCTGGCGATCAAACTCGCTTTCTGGAATCGCATCATAAGTCGGGTAGGCAGGTCTTGGCGGCCAGCCGTACAGGCTTACGTCAAGCTCCGTTACCTGGTTGTCCAGGCCGAGGCTTGCAAATTTGTTGAAAGAATCTTCCATCTGCTGAAGGGAGGGCCAGCCAAGCTGGATGTGGGCCTGATGGCCGACTCCGTCAATTGGAACACCCTGGTCGAGCAGGTCTTTTACCAGATTATAGAGGTGGTCGCGTTTTACTTCGACTTCAGTATTATAGTCATTGATATAAAGCTTCGCATCTTTTCCGACAAAGCGGTCGGCCGTTTCAAATGCCACCTTGATATAATCTGTGCCAGTAATTTGGTACCATGGGGATTCTCGAAGGCCTTTGCCGTTCGGCGCATAATCATCAATGACTTCATTGACGACATCCCATGAGTCCACATCATCTTTATAACGTTTAACAATGGTTTTTACATGTGTTTCAACGCGCTTTAACAAAAGCTTTTTATTTTTTTCGCGCTTCTTCGGATCAGTTTCATCGACCATCTTGTTTCCTTCTTTGTCAAGGAAGAACCAATCAGGAACCTGGCTGTGCCAAATCAGCGTATGGAAACGAAGGTCCATATCGTTTTCGCGCGCAAACTTGACAATTTTGTCGGCTTCTTCAAAGTTGAACTTTCCTTCTTCTGGCTGGATGTTGATCGGTTTCATGACATTTTCCGCAACGATGCTGTTATAGTGTCTCTTTAAAACTTCTCCGCTTATGCCTTCAAGCTGGTGAGGCTCAATCGCGGCTCCGATGTTGAAGGAATCTTTATACCTTTCTTCAAGCGGCGCGGCTTCCAGGGCGCTGACCGGTGCATTGGAAGCGGCAGCTCCAGTGCCGGCTGCAGGCAGCAACAGCGCAAGGGCCAATCCTGTAATAAGTGGTTTACGTAACACTTTTAGCATTCTACCAATCTCCTTTTTTATGGTTTGAAAAGGCTACCAAAAAGAAACGTCCACAAACCTCCTTGAAAGTGTTTTAGCCAGTTATGATTTGTAAGGGTTTCCAAATCAGGCTGTACTGTATGTACCGGTAACCTGGCCTATTGCTATTATAGCAACACTAAACTTTGTTTAGCCACTAGATAAACAAAGATTTTTTATATTTTTGTATTTTCAGTAAAAAAGACCTAATTGAAATAGGAATTCATGAGTAATTTGAACCATAACCCTCTGAACATATTTATAGTGCCCGCAAACAAAAAGGGAAGCCGCAGGCATCCCTTTTGTACATCCATTATTTATCTTTGTAAACAAAATAATCAAAGTCTGCATGCAATCCTTCTCCTGATGTATCCTGGCATTGCATTCCGACAAAGGCCCCTGTGAAAAATCCGCCTCCCTGGATATAATCATCGGACAGCTTGTAAGAGTGGAAGGCATGGGGAATCCTGTCCCATTCCTTGCCATCGAATGAGTAGGAGTAAGAGTAAGTACTCGTTTCCACATCGACTCTGAGATAGACATATTCCACATCCTGGGGTATGGAAATTTCCTGCCCCAATAACGGGTGGCTGTAGCTGAAATTATCATTTGCTGTCAGGTCCAGTATTCTTCCTTTTTCCTCATGCCAGGTAATCTGGAGTGCGGTCCAGTTCTGTGTATTGTAGTAGTTTACCAGACCGGCTGCCTGCTGGAAGGATTCAGGCCTGAAGGAGACCTTCGTTTCTGCCGTAAAATTAAAATGCTGCCAGCGCCTAGCAATAAAAGCCTGGGTAAATTTCGAAGTCAGGGATTCACGGCCATATAAGCGTAAATGTCCCGGATTGTCTTTAAGCGAGACGATTTCTTCTCCCAGAGGAATTCTCAAGCTTTGAAAATGAAGATTGAGGTCTTCGGAATCGAATTCATCTTTTTCCGGATAATCCCGTTCCCAAACCACTTCTTCGATGTTCGGCCCCTGAATCTCAAGCGAAGGCTGGTTATCGCCAACCACATATGGCCAATCGTTCTTCCATTCCAGACGCTGAATCGCTGTCTCCCGGCCGAGCGGGCAGAAACCACGCGGGTCCAGAAGAGGCTGGTCTTCCCTTGGCAGCGGGCGGCCTGTCAGGTGGACCAGGAACCATTCATCCGTATGTGTCTGGACAATAGAAGCATGGCCGGCTTTCTGCAAAGGATTCCTCGGGTAAGGCATCGAGGTGATTAACGGATTTTCCGGATGTACCTCATATGGCCCCCAGAGGTCTTTTGAACGTGCAATGGTTGCCTGGTGATCGTACTTTGTGCCGCCTTCAATCGTCAATAAATAATAATAGCCATTGATTTTATACAAATGAGGCGCTTCGGTCAGCTTAACATCGGTTCCTTTGAAAATAACCTGTTTTTTGCCGACCAGCTTTTTCTCGTCGACGCTGTATTCCTGCAGAACAATACCATAAAAATTATGATGGCCGTATCGGTGGTCCCACATCATGTTGACGAAGTATTTTCTGCCATCCTCATCATGGAATAGGGAAGGGTCAAATCCCGAACTGTTCATATGAATCGGCTCGGACCATTCACCATCAATTGTGTCACAGGTAACAAGATAGTTATGGCCGTCTTTCCATTGGCCTTCCGTTACTTTTACATCAGTATAAATCAGCCAGAACTTTCCGTCGCTGTAGGAAAGGGCAGGGGCCCAGATGCCGCCCGAGTCGGGATTGCCCATCATGTTCAGCTGGCTGAGGCGGTTTAGCGGCCTTGAAACGAGACGCCAGTTTTTTAAATCCCTGGAATGGTAGATGCCGACACCGGGAAACCATTCAAAAGTGGAAACGGCAATATAGTAGTCTTCGCCCGCACGGCAAATCGAAGGATCTGGATTAAACCCTGTTAAAATAGGGTTCTGGATGGTTGACATTACATTCACCTCGAGTGATTTTATAAAAGATTACGCTTACAAACCAAGATGGGGAGGGCCATCCTGGAAAACAGATGGCCCCTAGAGGGCGGAAGCCTCGTCGCTCAGGCTGCTTTTTATAAACTGTTCCGTAGCAAAAGCGGCAACGCCTAAAGCGGCGGAATAGGCCAGCAAATCGGAGAAGCTGATTTTCAGGTCCTTTTGGCTGAACCAAAGCGTCTGATTTTCTATCCATTGGTGTATAGGGGGGATCAGCCATGTTTTGGCCGAGGCAATGCGGTTTCCGATAATCACCAGGTCCGGATTGAAGGCATGGATAATGTTATTGATTCCGACACCGAGATATCTTCCTGCCTTATCCAATACATCGAGGGCCTTGGCATCTCCTGTTTTTGCCAATTCAATGATGGTTTGCAGGGAAGCATTGTTCTCCTCCTCACCATTTTTCAGGCCAGCTGACCGTGCTTCTTGCAGTAAAAACTTTTCAGAAGCATAAAGCTCCCAGCATCCTCTGTTTCCGCATTCGCATGTTGGCCCATTTACGTCGATTGTCATATGGCCGAGCTCGCCGGAAAATCCATTATTGCCGCGATAAAGCTTACCATTTAAAATAAGGCCCACACCGATTCCAACGCCCACACTAACATAGATGATATTATCAAAGGTTTTGCCGGCACCAAATTTTTTCTCGCCGTATGCCCCTGCGTTCGCTTCGTTTTCAATAATGACAGGCACCCCATATTTTTCTTCCACCGCCGGTTTTAAATGAACATTCCGCCAGTTGAGATTTGGAGCCAGAAGGATATCATTTTCCTTATTGACAATCCCGGGAACGCCAATTCCTATTCCGACAATCCCATATGGGCTCTTTGGAGCAGCTGCAATAAGAGCATCAATAATATGGAATAATTCCATTAATATTTCATCATAGTCCAGGCCGGTGAATCCTGTCTGTTTTTCCACGCAAATATTTCCATTTAAATCTGTCAGGACACCGAGAATATAATTGACTCCCAGGTCAATTCCTACTGAATACCCTGCCAACTGGTTGAAATGCAGCATCACTGGGCGGCGTCCTCCGCTGGATTTTCCTGGCCCTGACTCATTAATCAGGTTTTCAATAATCAATTCGTTTACCAATGAAGAAACAGTTCCTTTATTCAATCCCGTTATCCCCGCGATATCTGCCCTCGAAATGGGGGAGTGCTCGATGATTTTTTCAAGAACGAGCGTTTTATTTTCCACTTTTACAACATGCTGATTCCATGTTTTATTGGCTTTCAACCGTTTCACCTCTTTCATTCTCTTTTTATAGTATAGCATGTACTTAACCTATTATATACTTAGTTTATTCGCTAGACAAACGATGTTATAACTTCTCTTTGCTGTTCACTCTTCTGGGTCAGGGAAGAGCGGTTGATATTTCCTTATCTTCCCATCATGCTATAATGATAAATATTCAGTTTATTTGAGCGACCTTCAAATTGGTTAGTTCAGGAGAAGGGGGAATGGATAAATATGGATGAGAAGTGGAAGTCTTTTTTGACCGCATTGGGCCTATCCATTCTGGCGGGCCTTTTATTCAATAGTCTCCACGTTCCGCTGCCCTGGCTTTTAGGATCGCTATTGGCGGTGTCGGCCGGGCAGATTGTGGCGAAAACATCATTTTATATGCCTCGCTGGCTTTTTACCGCTGCTTTGCTTATATTAGGCTATATGTTGGGAGCTGCCTTTACAAAGGAAGCCGCTGTGCAGGTGGTCAGACACTTCCCTTTCATGCTGGCCGGAACCATCCTTACGCTTGCCATTTCCATCGGGCTCGGCCTGGTGACAGCCCGCAGTGCCAAACTTGATCTTGAGAGCGCGGTCCTGGGGAGTGTGCCCGGCGGGCTGGCGCAAATGCTGGTCATCAGCCGGGAAATGAAGGGGATCAACCAGACCATCGTGGTCTTTTTACAAGTGATTCGCCTTTTATCCGTTGTCCTATTGGTACCGTTTTTAACAGTATATGGAATCGAGAGCAGCCATGAGGGATCCCAGGCGCTGCTGCCTACTGGGGAGAATGCCGGATTGCTACGGTATATGGGGTATATCTTGGCCGCTTTACTAGGGTACATCGCAGCGAAACAGGCCAAATTGCCAAACAGCATCCTCACCGGCCCACTTATTGGTGTCGCCCTTGTCTCGATTGTGGGCGGCGGGCATGCACCAGAACTGCCGCCGCTGGTCATTGTGCTTTCCCAGATTGTAATGGGAATTAACCTCGGACTGAATGTTCATCCGCAAATGCTTGGAAATATCCGCAAATTTGGCCTCGTTTCGATTGGAGGCAGTGTACTGCTGGTTGTTGCCTCATTGCTGATTGCCCTGGCCTTGGTCTCTGTCACCTCCATGGGACTGGCGACGGCCTTCCTTGGCATGGCACCGGGCGGCATTGCTGAAATGGGGTTGACCGCTGCCGTCGTTAAGGCTGATTTGTCGATGGTAAGCGGCTACCAATTGTTCAGGCTATTGTTTATCTTGTTTATTGTTGTTCCGCTTTTGCAACGGTGGATAAAGAAGAGACAGAAGCAGAAAATCAGAGCCGGAATTGCCCGGACACCATGAAATGACTCAAAGGAGTTTTGTCCATGAAAACCGAAAAACAAAAAATGATGAATGGTGAAATGTATAATCCGGCCGATCCGGAACTGGTTAAGGACCGTGAAAATGCAAGGCGGCAAGTCCGTCTTTTCAACCAATCGCTGGAGACAGAAACCGAAACAAGGGCAAATCTCCTTAAATCCTTGTTCGGTTCTACGGGAGAGAACATTAACATTGAACCCTCCTTCCGATGTGATTACGGCTACAATATTCACACAGGTGAAAACTTTTATGCCAACTTTGACTGCATCATCCTTGATGTATGTGAAGTCCGTTTCGGGGACAATTGCATGCTGGCACCTGGCGTACATATATACACGGCGACACACCCGCTGCACCCTGATGTAAGGAATTCAGGTCGCGAGTATGGAAAGCCGGTGATTATTGGGAACAATGTCTGGATCGGCGGGGGAGCCATTATCAATCCGGGAGTAAGGATCGGCGATAATGCTGTCATTGCTTCAGGGGCGGTCGTCACCAAGGATGTTCCGGAAAATGTTGTGGTCGGCGGGAATCCGGCGAAAATCATCAGGCAAATTGATATCTAAGTTAAAAATTCCTGCTTCCGAGGTGAAGCCGGGATTTTTTATGTCAATGAATGTGACACGAAAGGCGGCTGTCGGGCAAGTCGCAAAATATAATGCTTGCAATAAGGTGGAGTTCATGGTAACTTTAATCCATACTTAACCAATCGGAATAATTAAAATTGAAACCCGTCCTAAAAAGGCACAAGGAGGAAATCATCATGCACGAAAGATTCCCGGTGATTAGTGGAGCAGAGTCGCTTTATATAGAAGGAAATGAAATAGGCATATTGATTTCCCATGGGTTCCTTGGAACGCCCCAAAGTGTAAGGTTCCTCGGTGAGAAGCTCGCCAATTATGGATATACAGTTTCCGCTCCAAGGTTGAAGGGCCACGGCACAAGCTATCTGGATATTGAGAAATGCACGGAGGAAGACTGGTTTGCCTCGTTGGAAAAGGCGTACCTGGACCTGAAAAAGCGGTGCAAGACCATATTCGTGATGGGCCAATCCATGGGTGGAGCTTTAACCTTGTGGCTGGCCAGCAAGTATCGTGAAATAGACGGTATCATTTTAATCAATGCAGCATTAAGTCTTCCATCGTACGAGTATTTAAGAAATGCAGCTTCGCCAAGGTACCTTGGTGAAGGGAAGCCGGATATAAAGGCTGAGAATGTATTTGAAATCACCTATGATAAAGTTCCGTTAAAAGCGATCCATCAGCTGCAAAATATTATGGATAAGACGCCGGCTGTGCTGGCCCAAGTTCATTGCCCGGTATTGGCAATCAAGTCGGCGGTCGACAATGTCGTCCCGCCCAAAAACACCGACTATATTATGGGGAATATTAAATCAACTACAAAGAAAATGATTGTTTTGCAAAACTCTTACCATGTTGCGAGCATGGACAATGACAAGGAGCAAATTGCCGAGGAAACCCACATGTTCATGCAGCAGCGGATTGCCCGGATTGTGAAGGCATAGGGAGAATGGAAAAAGAAGCAAGGCAGCTGGCTTGCTTCTTTTTGCTGTTAATTCAATTTTATCGGTGTATTTAAATCATACGAATCACGGTAGGAGCGATAGGAGACGAATGGCTCTCCATTCGCATAGCCATCGAGCTGCAAGACGCGGGAACCATTAGTTTCCAAATAGAAATTTTCATTTCCAGCCTGCAGCTTGTAAAATGAATAGCTGATGCCAAGCAGCTCCTTTTTGCTGACTTGTGTGTCTGGATGGGTTCTGATAAAATCCGCCAGCTGCTGTACGGTCGCGGAAGGGATATCCGCCAGCTGGTAGTAGGCTTCCTTTATGTTGGCTTTGACTTTGCTCACTGCGTTCATCGCTTTGTCTTTTAGTTTGTTTTTATTTTTACCCATTTGATCACTCCTCAGTTCTCTGTTTATTAAGCATATTTCCCAGGAACAGGGAGATTAAACGAAAAAGCTTTTTCCAGGACTTTTCCTGTATTCACCTATAGGCCCGGGGATGACAATGATGTCTAGTTCCTGATTGTTATTTTTGTAGTTAGCATCTATCATGGATACATAGTAACGGAAGAGGTTGAGAAAGATGAATCAAAAAATTCTCCCTGCTTGTTCAAATATGAAGGATTTTGAGCGCTTCTTAACAAGCCCTTATGAATTAGGCGTATTTCTCGAGATGCATGTCGCCCAGCTGAAGAATGTAAGTGCCATGGCCGAGGCGCATGGCAAGAAGATGCTTTACCATGTCGACATGATCCAGGGCATCAAAAGTGATGATTACTCCACCGAATTTATCTGCCAGGAGTACAAGCCATATGGATTGATTTCAACTAAATCCAATGTCATTCTAAAGGCAAGGCAGAAAGGAATCCTGGCCGTACAAAGGGTATTTTTGCTTGATTCACATGCACTGGAGAAAAGCTATAAGCTGATTAAAAAAACACAGCCTGACTTTATCGAAGTCCTCCCTGGGGCAATGCCTCATTTGATTGCGGAAGTGAGGGAAGTGGCGGGGATTCCCCTTTTCGCCGGGGGGTTCATCCGCAGCGTGGAAGATGTGGAAAATGCCTTAAATGCTGGTGCCGTTGCAGTCACCACATCGCAAAAGGATATTTGGAAGTATTACTCGTAGGCAGAATTCTTTATTGGCATGCTGTAAAAAGAAAATATAAGGCAAAACCGTTTACAGCGCTTTCAAAATTATTTATACTGCAGGTAACAAGTTAAGAAACGTGAAGGAGATGGGGAGATTCACACAGACACGCCAGATTTTTTGAGCGCCTGCTGTGAACTTCCCATTCTTTTTTGCCAGGGTCAGGCACACGTCAGTGGTGTAACGCTTTACTGTACGTGGGGTCAGGCACCCGTTAGTGGGGGAAAGCTTTAATGCGGGGGAGGATTTTTTGTGGAGAAGTTTATTTTATCTTTGGATCAGGGGACGACTAGTACGAGGGCGATTCTGATTAACAAAGCGGGGGAGATTGCTCATATGGCCCAGAAGGAGTTCACGCAGCATTTCCCTAAGCCGGGCTGGGTGGAGCATAGTGCGAGCGAGATTTGGGGCTCCGTTCTGGCTGTCATCGCCGGTGTCTTATCTGAATCAAATGTTAGGCCGGAGCAGATAGCGGGAATAGGCATAACAAACCAGCGGGAAACCACGGTGGTATGGGATAAGGTAACCGGGGTTCCCGTCTATAATGCCATTGTCTGGCAATCGCGGCAGACAAGCACAATATGCGATGAGCTGAAAGATAAAGGCTACAATGACCTTTTCAGGGAAAAAACAGGACTGCTGATTGACGCCTATTTCTCCGGTACAAAAGTAAAGTGGATCCTTGACAATGTAGAGGGTGCGAGACAAAAGGCTGAAGAGGGAAAGCTGCTTTTCGGTACGGTCGATACATGGCTCATTTGGAAGCTTTCTGGGGGCAGTGCGCATGTTACGGACTATAGCAATGCATCCAGGACGCTGATGTTCAACATTTACGACTTAAAATGGGATCAAGAACTTTTGGACATTTTGGGTATTCCTGCTTCCATGCTTCCTGAAGTAAGGCCATCTTCTGAAGTTTATGCAAAAACGGTGGCTTACCACTTTTTTGGCAAGGAAGTCCCGATTGCCGGCGCCGCTGGTGACCAGCAGGCTGCACTATTCGGCCAAGCCTGCTTTGAAGAAGGCATGGCCAAAAATACGTATGGCACGGGCTGCTTTATGCTGATGAACACTGGTGAAAAGGCGGTTCGGTCGGATCATGGCCTTTTAACGACCCTTGCCTGGGGCTTGAATGGCAAAGTCAACTATGCTCTTGAAGGGAGCATATTCATAGCCGGCTCAGCGATCCAATGGCTGCGGGACGGGCTGAGGATGCTGAAGAGCGCCAAAGACAGTGAAGGATATGCCGACAAAGTCCAATCAACGGAGGGAGTCTATGTTGTTCCGGCCTTTGTCGGGCTAGGAACTCCCTACTGGGACAGCGATGTGCGGGGAGCGGTTTTCGGATTGACCCGCGGGACCAGCAAAGAGCATTTCGTCCGTGCCACTTTGGAATCACTGGCCTACCAGACAAAGGATGTTTTAGCGGCAATGGAGGCCGATGCTGGACTTGAACTGAAGACTCTTCGTGTCGACGGCGGTGCGGTCCGGAATAATTTCCTGATGAAATTCCAGAGCGACATTCTGAATGTTCCCGTCGAAAGGCCGGTTGTCAGTGAAACAACGGCTTTGGGAGCTGCCTATCTGGCAGGCCTTGCCGTTGGGTTTTGGGAAAGCAAGGAGGAAATCGCTGCCCAGTGGGCCATTGACACAGCCTTTGAAGCTAGCATGCCGGAGGAAGAACGCAACAGACTGTATGACGGCTGGCAAAAAGCGGTGAAGGCTGCAATGGCATTCAAATAAGCGGAACACAAATATTTCATTTTATTGAAAAATCTGATACACTATTAATAAGTTAATAAATCGGCAGGAGATCTGGAGAGACCGCAAAGCATTACCGCTAGTAAGGTAATGTTCTTTGCGGTCTCTTTTCCTGTTCAAGGAGGAAATAATGTGTTTACAAATCTAAAACGCACCAAAATCATTTCCCATTTAAAACAGAATACATTTGATTTGCTCGTAATCGGCGGAGGAATCACCGGCGCTGGAATCGCCTTGGATGCGGCGACACGCGGAATCAAAACAGCCATTGTCGATATGCAGGATTTTGCAGCAGGTACATCAAGCCGCTCAACCAAACTTGTTCACGGCGGCCTTCGATATCTAAAGCAATTGGACATCAAGGTAGTGGCCGAAGTGGGCAAGGAAAGGGCGATAGTTTATGAAAACGGTCCGCATGTAACAACCCCTGAATGGATGCTGCTGCCTTTCCACAAGGGAGGCACATTCGGCAGCTTCTCCACCTCGATTGGCCTAAAGGTGTACGATTTCCTGGCGGGGGTCAAAAAAAGTGAACGCCGGAAAATGCTGTCCAGGGAGGAAACGCTTCAGAGAGAGCCGCTTGTAAAAAAGCAGGGACTAAAAGGCGGAGGCTATTATGTAGAGTACCGCACCGACGATGCAAGGCTGACGATGGAAGTCATGAAAGCTGCGGTTGCAAACGGAGCCGCGGCACTAAACTATTCCAAGGCAGAGGAACTGATTATCGAGAATGGCGTGCTGACGGGAGTGGTTGTGAAAGACCAGCTGACGGGGGAGGAATACCGGGTACAGGCCAGGAAGATTATCAATGCAGCAGGTCCCTGGGTCGATACGATTCGAGAGAAGGATGGATCCAGGAAAGGCAAGACATTAATTTTGTCCAAAGGGGTCCATATTGTCATCGACCAGTCCCGGTTTCCGCTTAAACAGGCTGTTTATTTTGATACTCCTGACAAGAGGATGGTGTTTGCCATTCCAAGGAATGGAAAAACCTATGTTGGCACCACGGATACTTTTTACGATCAGGATAAAGCCGATCCAAAGATGACCCGGAGCGATATGGATTATTTAATCAATGCGATTAATTATATGTTCCCTGATGTAAAGGCCTCCCAGGGAGATGTGGAGTCGAGCTGGGCTGGAATCAGGCCACTCATTCATGAGGAAGGAAAAGGACCTTCGGAAATCTCGCGGAAAGATGAAATTTGGGAATCACATACTGGGCTTATCACCATTGCCGGCGGAAAATTGACCGGTTACAGGAAAATGGCTGAAACCATTGTAGATCTTGTGGCGAAGAAGCTTCAAGCAGAAGAAGGCAAGAGTTATCCGCCAGCGCGAACGAAGCAACTACCGATATCGGGAGGAGATTTCGGCGGGTCCGGGAAGTTTGCGGCATTCATTGAATCCGCCACAGTCCAAGGCATGGAGGCTGGATTTTCAAAAGAGGAGGCCAAGCACCTTGCCGCCTTCTACGGCTCGAACGCAACTGCTGTTTTTGACTTGGCGAGCCGGGGACGACCAGACGTTGAGAATTACTCCATCCCATTGGGCACCTATGCCAAACTCGTGTATGCCATAGAGCAGGAATGGGCCGCTACCCTTGTTGATTTTTATTTTAGAAGAACTGGGGACCTGCTGTTTGATATTGAAAATGTCCGCCTGACAAGGGAAGCTGTCACAGCATATATGGCAGATGCATTTAATTGGACGGCAGCCGAAATAGAAAAACATGTGAATGAACTGGAGGAGGAAATGCACAAAGCCACTACTCCTGAAGAATGACCATAAACTTGCTGATTGGAGTCAATCATCTTAAAAAGATATTAATATGCAATTCGTTAGATAAAACCCCCGTTCCTGCTAAAAATGGGGGTTTTTAATGGCCTTATGAGAAGGCGGAATTCAATTTGAATTTTTTGCATAACCGTGCCTGTAACTGGATGACGCGTTCAAATTGCCGCGAATGGATACCAGGATAAGCCCTGCGGTTAGCAAAACTAGATTAAATAAAATAACACCTGTCCAGTTGAAGTGATCCCAAAAGAAACCTCCAATGGATCCAACAATCGAAGACCCAAGATAGTAGAAGAGCAAATATAGCGAAGAAGCTTGGGCCGTGTGTTTCTCAGCATTTTCGGCTACAAGAGAGCTGGCAATCGAGTGACTCGCAAAAAAGCCAAAGGTAAAAACGGAAAGACCAAGCAGTTTCAAGGCCAGGTACGGAAATAAAGTGAATGCGGTACCTGTTATCGTAATAACAAAGGACAATTTTAAAGCCGGTATTGAGCCAATTTGGTTTGCTTTCTTTCCTATATAGATGGAACTGAATGTCCCGAATAAATAAACGATAAAAATAAAGCCGATCACGGTCTGGCTTAGACTATAGGGAGGGTTGGTCAACAGGAAGCCAATATAGTTGTACATTGAGACAAAGCTGCCCATTAACAGGAAACCCAGTACAAACAGGGAGTTTAAATGTTTATTTGCCAGATGAAATTTATACGCCTTCCACATGGAGCTCCACTCTGGTTTTTTGCCTGTAATCCGCTGCTGTGTGGGAAGGGTGCGCCAAAACACCAGACTTAAAATCAAGGTGGCAGTTCCAATCAATGCAAAGGAAATTCTCCATGTGAACAAATCGGTCAAAACGCCGGTTAAAATCCTCCCAGACATACCGCCAATACTCGAACCGGCAATATAAAAGCCCATGATCATGGTGGTATTCAGCGGATTGAAGCTCCTGCCTATATAGGCCATCGCAATTGAAGGGACTCCCGCAACGAAAATGCCAAGCAGTGCTCTCAAAAGCAACAGTGTATAAAAATTGGGACTTGCTGCAGAAAGTATTCCCATTAGAGATGTGAGAATCATGGAAGCAACCATGATTTTTTTCAACCCGACAAAATCAGCGAAAGAACCTGCTGCCAACAATGTGAACGCAAGAAACCCAGTTGACAGTGACAGAGTTAAACTTGCAGCCGGAGCCGAAACACCAAATTCTTCCGCAAAAAGGGGCATTGTCGGCTGCGTAGTGTAAATCATCATAAAAGGTACCAAACCAGCAATGAACAGAGCAATCCTCGCACGCCTATATTCCACAGTCGCAGGTTCAATATACGCCATATCACAACCCCCATTTCATAATCTCTTTACCCTACTAAAGAGGGTCAGGCACCCTCTGGTGCGTTAATGCATTGAGGGTCAGGCACTCTTTTGTAAGTTCCCGTACTAAAGCGAGAGCAGGAGCGAGGTCTAATTGGAGACGGAGGGGTGAGGCTGTTTGATGTACCTCTGTCCCGCCGTCTTTTATACTAAAGTTTTTTCTTTTTTTAATAGGCTGTCCACGCTTTGTGGGATAACAGGAAAATCCAAAACAAACGTAGTTCCATTTTCACTGCTTGCTGCCTGGATGCTTCCGTTATGATTTTCGACAATTTTACGTGAAACGGATAAGCCAAGCCCTGTGCCTTCATCTCTAGTAGTATAGAATGGTTCGAAAATATGGGAGAGGGCCGGAGCGGGAATTCCTTTGCCATTATCATGAAACACAAATTGGACCCGAGATTCAAGCAGCTTTGTTGAAACTTTTATTCTTAATGCTGCTGCGCCTTTGGCCTGTAATGAGTTCTGAAAGAGGTTAATGAAAACCTGCAGCAGCTCCTCACGATTACAGAGGATGGATAAATCACTCGTTTCGGGGTCTATTACGATATCCATTTCTACATTATGCAGCAATGCCTCACTATTTAGAAACTTAAAGAGATAGCCTAGTAAAAACTCATTCACCCGTATTGGCTCAACAGCTCGAAAAGAAGGTTTTGCTATGCTAAGGAAGTCGGAGATAATTTTATTGGCGCGATCAATCTCCGGGATCAATACATTGGAAAACAGCCTTGCTGTGCTATCTTCCATATCTGTTTTCAAAAATTGCAAGTAGCCTCTGACCGTCGTCAACGGATTCCTGATTTCATGTGCAATACCCGCAGCAATCCGCCCGGCTAGAGCTTCCTTTTCTGCCTCTTTTATTTTTTCTTCCATTAGATAGCGATCAGTGATGTCCCTGAATTGGCCAAAAGCTCCCACCACTTTTTCTCCCTCATAGATGGGCTGCGCGTCTAATAGGAAAATGATTTTGTCCCCATTTTTATTAATGTAATGAACTTCCTCATTTTCAAACTTCAATTCAAGCTCGAGTACTTGTTTGCAGTACTCACCGGGAAGAGCCATATTATAAATGCTCCTCCCAATAATTGAACCTTTTTTTCGGTTGAAAATTTCTCGGGCGAATTCGTTAAACTCGAGAATGAATCCTTTTTCGTCGGTAATGACAATCCCTTTTCGAGATGTGCTTAAAAGGATTTGATTCAACATATTCAATTTCCGGTTTTGACTTCGAAGGAGCAGTTCGCGCTCAATGGATTCTACCACCTGGGCCAACATGGTGAGCAGCATTGGGTTTTGGAACGATATAGGAGTCATGATACTGATGGTGCCCAGCAGTTGTTCTTCATCCGTATAATGAAAAGCGGCTCCATAACATGCTATATCGTGAAGGCACTCATGATAATGGTTTTTGCCAATCAAACTGATTGGGTGTTTTTGCTGGAGAGTTAGGTTAATGACATTTGTTCCGGCATCTTCCTCTGTAAAATGGCTGCCTATCTGAATTCCTAATTTTTCAATCGTAGACTTTATGATATCGTTGCCCGCGATATCTAACAAATATCCGTGTGAATCAGAAACAATGATTAATATCGGAGTTCCTATTAATGAATCCAGAACCTTTTTTGAAAAATAACAGACAACCGACAATATCTCGCTGTATTCTTTTCTCTTTTGAACAAGTTCATTATTTGCCATTATCTTTCGAGGTCCGGGAATTTCGTCCGGCTTCATTCCTCGTAATTTGCACTTTATTTTAGATTCGGTTATATAATAGGGTTCGTTTTCCTGCATCTAAGGACCACCTCGAAATGGGTAAAGTTTACATTCTCATTTTAACATTAGACCATGTGAAAATAATATAAATCTTTTTGCCGCATTTAAACTGGCAGTGGGATAATTTTCTATTGATTAACCAAGTAAAGGATGTTATTCTGTTTTAGCTGCTTCAGCGGCACACACAATGCAATGATCGAATCACTTTGACCGAAACATTTTTTAAAAAAGTATTGACGAAGTTGAGATGACACTTTATAATAAGATTCTGTCGCTGATGACGACATTGAAATGAATTGTTCTTTGAAAACTAAACAAACAAGCGTCAACAAACAATATTATCGTGTTTCTTCTATATAATAGAGATTCACGAGCCAACGTTTTAAATTATGAGCTTACTCATACTCTTTATTGGAGAGTTTGATCCTGGCTCAGGACGAACGCTGGCGGCGTGCCTAATACATGCAAGTCGAGCGGATCTTCGGGAGCTTGCTCCCGATGGTCAGCGGCGGACGGGTGAGTAACACGTGGGCAACCTGCCTGTAAGACTGGGATAACTCCGGGAAACCGGGGCTAATACCGGATAATTCATTCCCTCACATGAGGGAATGCTGAAAGACGGCTCCGGCTGTCACTTACAGATGGGCCCGCGGCGCATTAGCTAGTTGGTGAGGTAACGGCTCACCAAGGCCACGATGCGTAGCCGACCTGAGAGGGTGATCGGCCACACTGGGACTGAGACACGGCCCAGACTCCTACGGGAGGCAGCAGTAGGGAATCTTCCGCAATGGACGAAAGTCTGACGGAGCAACGCCGCGTGAGCGAAGAAGGCCTTCGGGTCGTAAAGCTCTGTTGTCAGGGAAGAACAAGTACCGGAGTAACTG
>NZ_LAYY01000035.1 GCF_000986785.1 Mesobacillus campisalis
ACTACTCTCAGTACCCAGTTTTCCACCGAACCCTTCAAAAAGGGCTCTGACAGCTACTCTCAGTGCCCGGTTTTCCGCCCAACCCTTCAAAAAGGGATCTGACGACTACTCTCAGTGCCCAATTTTCCGCCCAACCCTTCAAAAATGGCTCTGATAACTGCTCTCAGGACCCGTTTTCCCTCCGAACTCCTCAAAAAAGGTTCTGACAACCACACTCAGGACCCGTTTTCACGCCCAGCCCTTCAAAAATGGCTCTGATAGAACCTAGAATCCCACCGCCCCTGTCCCAAGCATCGCCCCTAAAAGCACTTAGGCAGCATTCCCGCTATAAAAAAAGCAGGCCCTCGCATGGGAGCCTGCTCCTGAGCATATGCTATTTCTCTGCATCTCCCTGGACGGACCTTGCCACCATTACCATTTCTTCTGGTGTGAGATCCGAGGAAGCGAGCATATAATCCACTCCTTGGTAAGTCCAGTGGAGGCTGTTGTCAGACTGCGCTCCAACTGTGAATCCTAAGTCAACCGGGTGTCCGTTCATGGATACCGGATACGTTCCATCTTCCATCACTTCAGCTTTTTCCTGGACGAGGGTGAATGATTTATCACCGCCGTAGGTCAGTACGATGCGGTTGCTCTTTTCGCTCTCCAATTGCCTCTCGTCTTGCAGGGTCACGCCCGGGATCTCTGCCATTGGGTATTTAACGGTAAACGAGTTATCCTGCACATCCGCCATCACTGGGACCTCCAGCTGGGAAGCAGTCATGTTCTTTTTCATATCAAATGCATCTTTATCAAACTCTGCGTCAAGCTTTACATCCGAGAACTCCACGATGACAAGCGAGTTCCTGTCTGTATCCATGACATTCACGCTGACCGGGGCCAAGTTCTTCTTGTCCAGCTTGATTTCCTGCAGCGGGAGCATTTGGCTGTTCTGATAGCGCGTCTTTGTCTCGAACACAAAGTGCTCTTTCGTTTCCGTGAACTTTGCTTCCTTATCCTCGAGGATATCCTTGATCAGGGACTCATATAAATAGGCTTGGCTGCTGTTCTCCGGCCAGCTGCTTTGGAAGCGGAAGCTCTTGTTCAATGCAGGAGTCAGGACAAATACACCCTCGTCATTTCTCAGGATCATCTGGCTCTGGTCTTTCTGGGCGTTCTTCAGGTTTACCCGATAGTAGGAAGGATTCTTGTGCCAGATTTCAACTTCATACACCTGTGGATCCGAACCCATCTGCAAGGTCATTTTCGCTTTGGCTTTATAGCTTTTCAGCTCTGTCATCGTTTCATTTAAATCCTTGACGACAGACTCCTGCGATTTCGCCCCGCATGCAGCCAAAGCAAATATAACCATCAGCCCGGCGAGAAGCAGCATAAACCTTTTCTTCATTCCTTCAACCCCTTTTAGTCTTAGTTCAACATGAAAGGGAAAGAAAAGACAGTCCAGCATATTCCCGCCGCCTGGTCTTGTCTCCCCTGTTGCACTATGAATATATGAGACAACCTTGGGGTTTATGACCGGGCTTTTTGACAAGCTTTAATTATTTGCTTCTTCAATGACCACCTGGGCCGCTGCATATTCGGAACTGTGGGTGATTGACAGGTGGACGCCTTCGGAGAATGGTTTTAGAATGAGCGGCTGCCCGAGGGGACTGGTGCCAATCTCAATATCCTGAAAGGAAAGCTCTTTCCCAATTCCGGTTCCAGCCGCTTTGGAGAAGGCCTCCTTTGCAGCAAAGCGCCCCGCCAGAAACTCGGCTTTCCTCCTCCCGGCAAGTGTATTAAATACCCGTCTTTCTTCCTCTGTCAGAATCCGTTCCGCAAAGCGCTTCTGCTTCTCAAGCATGGCCGCTATCCGGCTGATTTCCACAATATCCATCCCAATTCCCGCGATCATTTGCCAAGCCCCCTTCTAATTTTCCATTGTGACAATAAAATAGGTAAAACAGTAGTTTTCCCGCCCTGTTATGGCTATTCTTAATATATGAATGTTCCAGGAGGTTTTACATGTTTACAAGAACCGAAAGCTTTCGTGAATTTATCCTGTTCTACCCGGTAATTTCGCTAATTATCCTGATCCACCTGCTAGTATTCTTGGCTACTTCCCTGCCTATCCTTCCAGGGAACGAGATTTTTTCCCTGCTTGCAGGTGTCAATCTTTATATTATGGAGGGAGAAATCTGGCGGCTGGCAACCCCTATATTTGTCCACTCCGGTTTTGCCCATCTATTATTCAACAGTTTTTCACTAGTGCTGTTTGGGCCGGCACTCGAAAGGATGCTTGGAAAACCAAGGTTCCTGGCGGTGTATCTGATTTCAGGAATAGCGGCCAATGTTGCCACCCTCCTGCTTGAGCCCCCGGCTTATGTACACGTAGGTTCAAGCGGTGCCATCTTTGGTCTGTTCGGCTTTTATATCTCAATGGCCATGTACCAGAAACATATGCTCTCCAGGGAGGGCTCGCAGACCATCTTGACCATCGCCGCAATCAGTGTCGTGATGACATTCATCCAGCCAAACATCAACATCACGGCCCATATTTTCGGGCTGATTGCCGGCTTCCTGATTGGAAGGCTGCTCTTCAAAAAGTAAAAGCGCCCCCTGCGGCGCTTTTTTATTCCCGGCCAGCCAGTTCCACATTGGCAGGAGAACCTTGTTCACGGGAATACCATCGAAAAATCCTCTCCATATCTCCGCATTCAAGATCGGCCACCTTTCCTCCCGAGCCACTATGCCCGGATTTCACGACAACCTCAATGGTAGCTAATTGCTTTTTACGCTGAAAATGGCTCTGTTTTACGCTGATGGATTGCACTTTTTCTTTTTTCATAATCACTGTGTTTTTTCCGATTGTGCGAAACCTTAATGCAAGGTACCCGCCATGAAGTCCCCATCCGGCTGCCCTGAATTCCAGCCATGCCCATAGGAAAGAGGCAGCCAGAAGCAGCAAGCCAATCCAGCTCCAAGGCCTGAAAAAGATGACGAAAAAAACGGCAAGAGGCAAAGTCATGATGGAACTTCTAAACAGGTATCTTCGAAACGCCCGTTTAGGTGCGGGTGCCAGCGACCATTCAAACTCGCACTCCTTGAGGTAGGGTCCCAGCAGCTTCGGTACCCTGCCCTTTTTTATGATCGGAAGGACAATCACCTTGGCACTTTCCTCATTGACCGCAGAGCCTCCGGCACTCTCGAGGAAGACCGAGGCCAGTCCGAATGGCTGACGAAGAGGGTTTTCGCTGATTCTGACCGCCTGAATCCGGTTTAGCGGAATCGTAAATTGCCGCTTTTCCAGGAGACCTCTTGTAATAATAAAATCATTTTCCACTTTTTTTAAAGTGAAGTTGGCGTATTTCAGCATGGTACTCAAGACAGAAATCACCCAGACTAGTAAAAAACCGAGGAATATGACTCCAGTGATTATAATCAGGCCCAATGAGGCAAAGTCCTCGAGCCCTTTGAACACCGTTTCATACGGAATGAACTCTTCAAACTGAAAAACAAAGGCAAAAACAGCCGAAATGACGACCCCTACGCCTCCGGAGGTGGAAGCAAGCAGCAAGAGTTCACGCAGCGTAATTCGATAAAGAATCGTTTCTGCTTCTGCCTCTGCTTCCTCACTGGCCGATAGCCGGCCCTTCTTGACGGAGACGAGCATTTCATGGATAAAAGCAGCATCTTCTTTGGTGACTGCCGCCAGGACAGCTTCCGCATCCTCCGAGCCTGCTCCTCCTGCTGTTTCGACTTTAATTTTGACCAGCCCTAACGGACGTTGCAAAAGTCCTTCGGAAATATCGAGGCTTTGGATCCTTTCAAAGGGAATATATCTCTTCCTGCGAATAAAAATGCCATGTTCGATTCGCAGCTCTCTATTTTCAATTCTATAGGTAAACCGGTACCATGTCAGGATGCCAAAGCCGATCACAATAATCAGTGTTCCGGCCGAAGCAGCAAGATAAAAAAGGCTTCCGCTTCCCCTGCTTCCAAACACTACAAAAAGAAGTAAAGGGATCAGCAATTCCTTTAACTGGCGCAAGGCATGAATGAGTGCAGCGACAGGATGCAATCTTTTCGCCTCAGACATCATCTTCATCTGCCACCCTTGCCAGTTTCGATATCGAAAGGCGCAGTTCCTCCGCTTCATCAAGCTCGAGGGCCGGTATTTCATGTACCGTAGCCGCTGTCGAAATCGTGATGGTAGCCAATCCATATTTTCTCAGGATCGGCCCTTGCCGCGTATCAACATGCTGCACCCTTATCATCGGCACAAGCGTTCTTTTAATAATGAATACTCCCCTCTGCAGCTCGATTTCCTGCTCCCTGACCTCATAGCGCCATCGTTTCCAGCGCAGGCGCGGCATCAGGAGGATAAAAAAATAGCTGTGGAGGGCACAAATAGCCAGCACAGAGCCTGCCAGCCACCAGGGCCAGTCAAACAACCAGGCAATCGCCACTAATCCTGCTCCAAAAAGCCAAACAATCAAGGAATGGATACCTCCGGAAATTTGCCACACTGTCAACGCCCGTTCCGATATCCGTGTTTGAGGCTCCAGAATCATAAAAAGATCCTCCCGTTTTCCATTTAACATATCTTTACTAGTATACAATATGTACTTTGGCGGATGGACATTTTTTGGGCAGGTCTCCAATACTTTCCTATATCCTGAAGGACGCCTGGTCGATCTGCTCGATTTCCCCGGTTTCCTTCAGGTTATCCATCAGCCTGAAAAGGGCCTCATCCTTCCTTTTTGCTTCAATCATGCAGTGAATCTCGGGGATGCTGCCATGTATCTTATGCAAAAAGTCGAGGAACATCTGCGGGTCGATATGGTCAGCATGCGCCCGAAACTCTTTCTCCGACCTTGGGCTTGAAATATGCATTTTCACTGGAAGTGAAGAATCAGCCCAAGTTCCGACAATCCGCTCCCATTCTGTTTCCCATTCTTCTTTTTCAAAATTAGCCAAGTGATGGTGATAATCAAACACCAGGGGAATGCCAATTTTTTCACACAAATACAGAGTGTCGTTCAGGGTAAAGGTTGTATCGTCGTTTTCCAGCATCACCATCGATTGGAGAACTTGCGGAATCAGGGCCCAATTATGGATAAACTGTTCAAGGGCCTTCTCTTTATCCTCGTAAGCCCCGCCGACATGGAGGACACAGCGGTGCCGCGGGTCAACCCCCATCCCCTTTAAAAGAGCATGGTGCATCGCCAGGGTTTTGATCGAATTATTAAGAATCTCCTTTTTGGTTGTATTCAGCAGCACAAAATGGTCCGGATGAAAGTCAATCCGCATCGGATTTTCCTGGAGATACTCTTCAATCGCCTTTAGCGGTTTGGACAGGGCACGCATATACCTCCAGTCGCCAAGCTCTTCATGGTTCGCCAGCGGAATCAGGCGCGAACTAAGGCGGAAGAATGCAATGTCATTGGCTTTATTGTGTTTAAGCAGCCTTAGGCAGTTTTCCAGATTGGATACGGCTATCCGCTCCAGCTTGCTGATAGCGGCTTCCCTGTCTTTTATGCCCATAAATTGTTTATATGTCATCGTCTGTGAAGGCGAACAGTTTTGCAGCTCGACACTCATTGCCACATAGCCAAGTCTCACAATGGTCATGGGAATCCCCCTTTTATTCTTTAGTATGGCTTTTTTTAAAGAATAATAAAGAAGGGAGCATCAACTGATGCTCCCTTCAAATGCTTGTTTATCTTGGCGTGCGGCTTGGCTTTCCGCCTGTTCTTTTCGCTGCCGTACGCGGCTTGTAGTTTTTATTGCGGTTGTAGTCCTGGCCTCTTCTTCGGTCCTGCGGCTTTTTGTCGCGGTCCCTGCGCATTGGAAGCGGCTTTTCCTCCGTCAGTCTTACTGGAGTGTTATCCGGTTCTTTTGTCAGCATCTTCAGCACAGATGCAACCACTGTAGCCGGATCGTGATCACTCAGCAATTCTTCAGCAGCCTGGCGATAGTATTGCAGGTTGTTCGACTCGATGGTTTGAACAATCTTGTCAACTACGGCTCTTTGCTGGCCTTCAAGGGCTTGGTCAAGAGTTGGAGCCTTCATGCGCTCCATCTTTCTTTTCGTTGTTCTTTCCACAACAGACAGGTAGGATTTTTCTCTTGGCGTCACAAATGTCATGGCCATTCCTGTCTTGCCTGCACGGCCTGTTCGGCCGATACGGTGCACATAGCTTTCAGGGTCCTGCGGGATGTCGAAGTTATATACATGGGTAACCCCGGAAATATCCAGGCCGCGTGCTGCTACATCCGTAGCAACAAGAACATCGATCGAGCCCTCTTTAAATTTGCGGAGCACAGACATCCGTTTCGCCTGTGACAGGTCGCCATGGATGCCCTCAGCTGTGTAGCCACGCAAATTCAAGGCTTCAGCCAGTTCATCTACACGTCGCTTTGTACGTCCGAAGACAATGGCTAGCTCAGGGGACTGGATGTCAAGAAGCCTTGTCATGACATCGAATTTGTTCTTCTCCTGAACTTCAACATAAAACTGTTCAATGGACGGCACAGTCATCTCGCGTGCTTTTACACGAATAACTTGGGGGTCCTTCATGAAACGCTCAGCAATTTTCTGGATTGGTCCAGGCATTGTTGCAGAGAACAGAAGTGTCTGGCGTTCTTCCGGAACCTTTGCAAGAATGCTTTCGATGTCTTCAATGAAGCCCATGTTCAGCATTTCGTCCGCTTCATCCAAAATGACAGTCTGGACATTGTCCAGGCGAATCGTCTTCCGGTTAATATGGTCCAGCAGACGTCCAGGTGTCCCGACAATGATATGAGGCCCTTTCTTCAAGGCGCGGATCTGGCGGTTGATATCCTGGCCACCATAGATTGCCAGTACTCCCACTCTTTTTCCGGAACCGATTTTATAAAGTTCCTCTGAAACCTGTACAGCAAGCTCGCGGGTCGGGGCGATGATAATTCCCTGGATGTGGTTCTTTTCTTTTTCAATCTTGTCAATCAGCGGAATTCCGAATGCGGCAGTCTTCCCTGTCCCAGTTTGCGCCTGGCCAATCAGGTCCTTGTTTTGCAGGCTCATTGGGATGGTTTCTGCCTGAATTGGTGTAGCTTCCTCAAAACCCATTTTCTTCAGTGACTTTAATGTTGCGGGGCTTATGCCCAAATCTTCAAACAATGTCAAATTTGTTCATTCTCCTTTTTCTCGTTCTTATATGAATCCTTACTAAGTGGCTGTTTAAGTTTATCGCAATTATTGCCTTCTCTGGTAAAATTGTACGCCATGGAAAGCGCCGGAAAATGGCGCGTGCGAGGAGGATAATGTTCTCCAGGGCACAGTTTATTAGCAGCAAAAAGACATTCTCCATCGTGCGAGCATGTCAATTACAGGATTTTCTTACGTAGACACTTGATGTTTATCTTACCATCTGCTGGTACGGATTGCAATTCTATAACGCGCAGCAGTGGAATCAACATCTCTTTTCCAAAATCCTGAAAAGGCCTAAAACAGCCGGTAAAACATAGCGGTTCTTCTATTTATTCTCTGACAAAAACCGGAAAACCGCAAATATAAAGCATTCATCATTCCCTTAAAATTGTTCCCCATTTTTACGCATTTCACACAACAATACACCTCTGCCCAAAAAAAGCAGAGGTGTTTTTTATCCCTTATTTTGCAGGAAAGAGACTGTTTCTTCCAGTTTCATGCCGCGCGAGGCCTTTACCAGGACAAGGGTTTTTCCAGATGCGAGCTGTTTTAGCTTTTGATTAAGTTCATCTTTATTTTCAAAGGAAAACACTCTGCCTTCTCCAAGAGCCTCCTTGGCGCCAATGCCAATAAAGGCACCAAGGCTGCCAAAAGTCAGCACATAGTCAACCTTCCCTGAATCCAGTTCCGCACCGATTTGCTGATGGAACTCTTTTTCCTGCGGGCCGAGCTCAAGCATGTCCCCAAGCACCAATATTTTCCGGTCATACCCAGGCAAATTTGAGACTAGTTCAATCGCTGCCCTCATGGAAGTCGGGCTTGCATTATAGGCGTCATTGATAATTGATTCGCCGTTCGCGCCTTTTACAAGCTCCATTCTCATATTGGTCAATTTCAACCCGGCAAATCCTTCATTCATCCTGTTAAAGGCAACACCAAAAAATTCAGCTGCCAGCATGGCGGCAAGCCCATTAAGGACATTGTGCGTCCCTAAAACAGGCAAGTGGAATTTCTCTTCGCCTGCATTTGTTGTAAAGGTATTCCCCTCCGGATGCTGGTCGATTTTGGCAGGATAAAGGTCATTACCGGCGTTTCTGCCGAACGTCTTTACACTTCCCGGTCCATCATATGCCGCCAGGCGCTCACGCAGCAACGGCTCATCTCCGTTATAGATGATTCTGCCCCCGTCCTTTAGGCCAAGGATGATTTCCATCTTTGCGTCAGCAATTGCTTCCCGCGAACCGAGATCGAGCAGGTGCGATTCGCCAATATTGGTGATAATGACCGCATCCGGCCTGGCGAGCCTTGTCAAAAATTCAATTTCGCCTTTGGCGCTCATCCCCATTTCCAGGACGGCCATTTCCGTGTCTTCACTAAGGCGCAAAATCGTTAATGGCAGGCCAATATGGTTGTTATAGTTGCCTTCTGTTTTCCTGACACGGTACTTGAGTCCAAGCAGGCTGGCGGCCATATCCTTTGTCGTTGTCTTTCCATTGCTCCCGGTAATCCCGAGCACTTTCACATTGAGCTCATTCCGGTAGCTTCTGGCCAGTTCCTGAAGGGCGGTCAATGTATCGTCAACCAGTATAAGCGGCAAATGGCTTGGCGGATTGGGAACATCTTTCTGCCAGAAAGCTGCGGCTGCACCTCGTTTGATGGCATCCTCCACGAACCGGTGGCCATCCGCATTTTCTCCTTTGAAAGGGACAAAAAGATTCCCCGCCTCTATTTTGCGGGAATCAATGGAAACCCCATTTATCATTACATCACCAAATTTTTCTGCATCTGCCTGAATCATTTCGGCAATTTTGTTAAGCGGCTTTTGAATCACGGCATTATCCTCCTGCAATAACTTCTATCCTAAAAAGTGTATTTTATTTTTTGCTTCTCCTCATGGCGCTCTATTCCAAGCTGGACAAGCCTTTCAATCAGCTGGGGATATTCCAGTCCTGTATGCTTCCACAAAAGCGGGAACATGCTGAACGGAGTGAATCCAGGCATGGTATTAACTTCATTGATAAGCAGGTCTCCTTCTTTCGTGAGGAAGAAATCCGCCCGTACCAGGCCGGAACAGTCAAGTGCCTTATATGCCCTGATGGCCTGCGTCTTTAGTGCTTCATATTGGCTGTCTGTAATATCAGCAGGGATGATGAGGGCTGTGTCGCCATCTTCATATTTTGCTTTGTAATCATAAAAGTCTTTTTTGGGTACAATTTCACCCGCAACAGAGCACTCTGCTTCATCGTTGCCCAAGACGCCAATTTCAATTTCCCTTGCAGTTACCCCTTGCTCCACAATCACTTTCCGGTCAAATTGAAACGCTTCTTCAAATGCCTGCCGAAGCTCTTCACGGTTGGCCGCCTTTGAGATGCCAACGCTTGAACCCAGATTGGCAGGCTTTACAAAGCAAGGGTAGCCAAGCTTTTCCTCAACTTGTATAAAAGCCGTTTCCCTGTCCTTTTCCCACTCGCCGCGGATAAAGGAAACATAGGCTACCTGGTTAAGCCCGGCCTGTGCAAAAATATTTTTCATGGCCACTTTATCCATGCCTGCCGCAGAAGCCAACACCCCATTCCCAACATAAGGAAGGTTCAGCAATTCAAGCATACCCTGCACGGTTCCATCCTCGCCATTTGGTCCATGAAGCAGCGGGAAGATGACATCAAGGCTGGCCTCTTCGGATTGGAAAACCGCAGGATTAAAACCAGGCGAAGGGAGGGCAGCCTGGGAGAATTCCAGCGCCTTGACACTTTCGGCCGGAGCATCCAGCCGAGGGCCCTTTACCCACTCCCCATTATCTGTTATGTAAATTGGATGGATTTCAAACTTGTCATAATTGATTGCTCTCGTCACTGCAAGGGCCGTTTGCATCGATACCTTATGTTCAGCTGATTTGCCGCCATACAGCAGCCCGATTTTTGTTTTCATAGTCAGGAAACCTCCATTTATCTCGATCACTTTTTTTATTTTAACACTATCTTTATGAAGATAGGGAGACATTCTCTTTACATTCGGCAAGCCCCAGGCTTACTATTTCCTCTTTTTAATGTATGAAACCTCATGCTTGAACTAAACCTGTTATACAGGAATAAATCATCATCCCCGCACAATTTTAAAAAACAGGATAAGAACGCCCTGGCAATCCTGCCAGGGCGTTCTTTCTAGAGCAAACTCCATTCTCTCTGCTTTTTGTCAAAGACTAGTCTTCCGTCCGGAGAGCCGTTTCCTGCCTGTGAGAATTCTTCATACATCTCGTCCATATTCGAAAAATCCCCGATGATCCAGATTGGAACTTCAAGCCGGTTGCGATTCTGCTCTACATTATGAATCGAAAAAACGGCCCCTTCCTTGAAAGCAGGGTTCAGCGATTTTAAAATCTCTCTGCTGATGGATGGATACACCCGCTTTTTGCGTATTCCCAGAAGGTTCTTCTCAGGTTTACGCGTGGCGATTTTCTCCGGAATGACATTCCCAAGCATGCGAAAAAAATCATTAAGATTGCGATAGTAAACCTTATTGAACCAGCCATCATCATGGGCCAGATAGGCAAACCGGTTGCCAAGCTGGTTATAAAACGGAAGCTTCAAATGATGTTTCGTGTGGCCTAAGTACAGGATCTCGGCAATTTCGTGTGGTGCCATGACATTGAGCCCCTCGACTTCTTCAAAATCCATCCAGCAAAAATCACCGTATCCCGCTACATTTTCAGCCACAAGCTTTGCGACTCTGTCTTCCGGGACATAATGCAGCAGCGTGTGACGGTTAAAATCTCCATCATCGTATTGATGCTTCAAGAGCAACAGGTTATGGATTGAATCCGGCAGGGAGCGCGCAAATTCAAAAAACTCTATTCCGCACGATAACACATACTGATCACGGTCGTTTAGATGGACATACAAAAGATCCCGGTTATATGAATGGTGCCTCTTCAAGCTGATTCCCCCTGACGTTATTACAATTCCCTAATCACCATATTTAAATTGAATGATACTTTTCATTTTACTACAAGATGAAGAGAAACGCTTCAGATGTATACTCAACTAAATAGGAAGATGGAACTACCATTCTTTTTGTAAGGATATTCCTTTTTTGCTAGCATGATATTGTAAAGAATCCGCTCCATAAAAATTATATGTTCTCACCAACAAAAACAGCTCCGTCGGAAGAAAGGAGCTGTTTTTTATCAGGAAAAATTATCAATAAAGAACAGAACAATGAAAATAATGAAGGCATAGAAGCTTAGATGCAAGAGAATTGTTGCTATAAAATCCTTTAATTTCTCCAATGTAAAAGTTTGATTCCTTCTGACTCTCGCTCTCATCGGCTTCCTCCTTATAAAATTTTACAGTTCACCCAATATTTTCTCCTTTTTATTATACCATAGGCATGCCATCCGACGGAGCATCCAAAGCGTTTCATGTGGAACATTTTTATGCAGGCATCAAGCAGCCGAGGGAATCATCAATGTAAAGGTCGTCCCTTTTCCCACTTCACTGTCGATAAGGATTTTCCCTTTCATTCGGTAAATGATTTCATAGCAAATCATCAACCCAAGCCCCGTCCCTTTTTCCTTTGTTGAATAATAGGGGCTTCCCAGCTTTGCCAGCTGTTTTTTTGTCATTCCAATTCCTTCATCCTGAATGCGGACGTGGATGTACTCCCCTTCATTTCCCGCTTTTATATAAAATTTGCCTCCGTCAGGCATGGCTTCAATTCCATTTTTCATCAAGTTAATAATAACTTGCCTTACTTCATGGGGGTCTGCTTTAATCTTTAAGCCTTCTTCTACCTGTTCGATAATCTCTATGTTGGAATAATGGGAATAAGGCTTCATAAACTCGGTAATCTCCCTAAGAAGCAAAGTCAAGTCAATTTCATTTTCCTGATGGACAGCCGGCCTGGCCAGAGAAAGGAAATTATTAATGATGGTTTGGGTACGCTCCAGCTCCTGAAGGGAGATATTAATATACATCATTTGGTTATCTGTAAGGTTTTTCTCTCCCAGCAATACTTGCATAAAGCCTTTAATTGTTGTGATCGGATTCCGGACTTCATGGGCCACGGAAGCCGCGAGCTGGCTGATGGCGGAAAGTTTCTCTGCTTTATGGAGCTCCATGACAGTCTTCCGCTGAAAGTCCGTCATTTCAATCATATATATGGTGATCCCGAGAGCCATAAAGGAAACGAAGGCGAACACAAGCAAATGAGGCAGATAGGTGGCATCTCCACCTTTCACCAATATGACAGCCCTGGTCAACGTAATTAAAAAGTAAATCGAAAATGCCATCAGCACCTTTTTATTGATGGACGATTCTTTATACTGCCGGTTCATCAGATAAAAAATGGCGACCACAATGGAATAGTTAAGGATGGTAACCACGATTGGGTCAGTGCTGAACAATGCACTATGCAGTGTAAGGAAAACAATCAGCGCAAGGGCCGCCGCGGGCCCAATATAGAAATAGCCAATAAATACCGGCAGGAACTTAAGGTCATATTCGAAACCGCCAGTAAACCGGACCGGAAAGGATGCAGTAAGCAATAATGTGATGAATACAGAAGCAACAAAAACAGGCTTTGGCCTGATATGAAGCTTTTGCATATAAAGAAAATTATAAATCAACCCCAAAAAAAGGATGACAGAAAAATGCAACAGTAAATCCTTTACAAAGTTCACCATTGTTCTACCCTCTCCTACTCTCCTCGCTAGAGATCTGTCAGGTTATCTTGATACATGCCGGTTCTTGTCTATATTTTGCTCTCTTCTTTCTATTTTAGCTAGGTTATCAGTAAAAGTTAACAAATTATTCAAATTATTCATGATTCCCTTTTTCTCCCATACCCTTTTCTGCAATTCCTCCGGCTCCACAGATAATCCAAGCAAAGGAAAGCATTCTGGGCAAAAATCCTTTTGTCTCCGCTTTCATGGATATTTCACAAATCTGCCAAAATCATTTATACTCAAGCTTGTTCACAACGGCCCCGACTTTCATGAGAGTTGAAAGTCACAAAAACACTAGGGAAAAGAGGTACTATATGAATCTGGATAAAATTAAATATGAATGGTTTGGCAATATAAGAGGGGACATCCTTGCTGGACTGGTTGTCGCGATGGCGTTGATTCCTGAAGCGATCGCCTTCTCGATCATCGCGGGCGTGGACCCGATGATCGGCCTTTATGCTTCCTTCTGTATTGCCGTGGTAATTGCCTTTGTCGGGGGACGGCCAGGGATGATTTCTGCTGCCACCGGAGCTACCGCCCTCCTGATGACCACCCTTGTCGCACAGCATGGGCTGCAGTACTTGCTCGCCGCAACCATCCTTACCGGGATTCTACAAATTATCATGGGTGCTCTTAAGCTTGGGCGCCTGATGAAGTTCGTGCCGAATTCCGTAATGGTTGGTTTCGTTAATGCATTGGCGATTCTTATTTTCACCTCCCAGCTGCCGCACTTTGCCGGCGAATCATGGGCCATGTATATGATGGTTGCGGGAGCATTGGCGATTATTTATATCTTGCCGCGCTTTACAAAGGCTGTTCCCTCCCCTCTGGTCGCCATAGTGGTGATTACCGCTATTGCCATCATGACCGGAAGCGGGGTAAGGACAATAGGAGATATGGGAGAGTTGACCCAGACATTGCCTGCCTTCCTGATTCCCGATATCCCGTTGACATTTGAAACTCTTAAAATTATCTTTCCTTACTCTCTGTCCATCGCGATCGTCGGTTTGGTGGAATCACTGCTGACTGCATCGATTGTCGATGACATGACCGATACAAAGAGTGACAAAAACAAAGAGGCGCGAGGACAAGGGATTGCCAATATGGTATCAGGTTTCTTTGGCGGAATGGCAGGCTGTGCAATGATTGGCCAGTCAGTAATCAACGTCAAGTCAGGCGGACGAGGAAGGCTTTCTGCATTGACAGCTGGTGTATTCCTAATGGTATTGATTCTTCTATTAAATAATTTCCTTGTTCAAATTCCAATGGCGGCCTTGGTTGGTGTCATGATCATGGTTTCTATCGGAACATTCGATTGGTCCTATTTAAGAAGACTTCACAAGGTTCCTGTTACAGACACGATTGTCATGCTGGCTACAGTGGCTACCGTTCTGGCAACACATGACCTTTCAAAGGGTGTTTTAGTCGGCATCATCTTGAGTGCAATTTTCTTTGCTGCCAAGATTTCCAAAGTAAAAGTGGCCACTGTGGCCTCAGGCCAACCGGCCAAAAAGGTCTACGGTGTAACAGGACAATTATTCTTCGCTTCTGTTACAGATTTCCTCGAGAGCTTTAATTACAGCGAGCCTGTAAAAGAAGTGACCCTGGATTTAACGTACGCCCATCTTTGGGATGACTCGGCCGTTAACGCCATTGATAAAGTGGTGATGAAATACCATCAAAATGGAGTAAATGTCAACCTGATAGGATTGAACAAAGATAGCAGCACTCTGGTTGAAAAGCTTTCTGTACACAACAAGCCAGGCGCTCTTGGTAAGGCTGTGGGGCATTAATAGCAAAAACCCCTGACGGGTCACCGTCAGGGGTTTTTCTATTTATTCCCTTACTCAACCGTTACGCTTTTCGCCAGGTTTCTTGGCTTGTCGACGTCACAGTCGCGGTGCAGCGCCGCATAGTAGGAAATCAGCTGCATTGGTATAACAGAGATAAGAGGTGTTAATAAACTATTCACTTCCGGAATGACGAAGCGGTCTCCGTCCATTTCCAGGCCTTCCATTGATATGATGCATGGGTTGGCACCACGTGCCGCTACTTCCTTGACGTTCCCGCGGATGCTCAGATTGACGAAGTCCTGTGTCGCAATGGCAATGACTGGTGTACCTTCTTCAATCAGTGCGATCGTACCATGCTTCAGTTCGCCGCCTGCAAATCCTTCGGCCTGGATGTAGGAAATCTCTTTCAGCTTCAAGGCACCTTCAAGACCTACATAAAAATCGATGCCCCGGCCGATAAAGAAGCAATTTCGTGTTACTGCCAGGTACTCTCGGGCAATGCTTTCGAAATCTTCCTTGGCATCACAGAGGACTTCCATCGCGTTGGCCACAATTCCAAGTTCCTGGACAAGGTCAAATTCGGCGTTAATGCCGCGGCTCTTTGCCGTTACATCAGCAAGGATTGCAAGGACCGCCAACTGGGCTGTATATGCCTTCGTGGAGGCAACAGCAATTTCAGGACCGGCATGGAGAAGCAAGGTGTAATCAGCCTCACGGGATAAGGTGGATCCGGCCACATTTGTGATGGTCAGAGCCTTATGTCCCATTTCCTTTACCTGTACAAGCACTTGGCGGCTGTCAGCTGTTTCACCGCTTTGGGAGATGAAAACAAACAGCGGCTTTTGTGATAGCAGTGGCATGTTATAGCCAAACTCACTGGAAATGTGAACCTCTACCGGGATTTCGGCAAGTTTTTCGATAAACTGCTTGCCAACCAGGCCGGCATGGTAGGAGGTGCCAGCAGCAATAATGTAGATGCGGTCGGCATTGTTCATTGCTTTGACTATGTCTGAATCCACTTCCAGCGCACCGTTTTCATCCTGGTAGTTCTGGACGATTTTCCGCATCACCAGCGGCTGCTCATCAATTTCCTTCAGCATATAGTGAGGGTAGGTTCCCTTTTCAATATCGCTGGCATCCAGTTCGGCAGTGTAAGGTTCGCGGCTGATGACCTCTCCATTCAGGTTCTGGATGGTTACTTCGTCTTTTTTTACGATTACCATCTCTTTGTCCATTAGCTCCACATACTTGTCCGTAACTTGAAGCATGGCCATGGCATCACTGGCCACCACATTGAAGCCAAAGCCAAGACCGACAAGGAGAGGGCTCTTGTTTTTAGCAACATAGATGGTTTCTTTATCTTGTTCATCAATAAGGGCAAGCGCATAGGAACCATGCAAAAGTGTCAGCGTCTTGCGGAACGCTTCTTCCACGCCAAGACCATCGTTTACGAACAGTTCTACCAACTGGACGATGACTTCAGTGTCTGTTTCACTTTTCAATGGTACATTCTGCAGATACTCGCGCTTTAGGATATCGTAATTTTCGATAACACCGTTATGAACAAGCGTGAACCTTCCTGAGTTGCTTTGGTGCGGATGGGAATTTGTCTTGCTGGGAGCTCCGTGGGTCGCCCAGCGTGTATGCCCGATTCCAGTGTTGGCTTCTACACTTCCATCCACTACCGACCTTAGGTCGGCAATGCGGCCCTTTTCCTTGAACACGTGTACGCCCTGCTCGTTGGCAACAGCAATTCCCGCAGAATCATATCCGCGGTATTCAAGCTTTTCCAAGCCTTTTAGTAAAATTTCTTTTGAATCATTAAAACCAATATATCCAACAATACCACACATAATTTCTGTTCCTCCCTGGTAAGGGGGCAAGGAACCCGGGGGCTGCCTGCCCCCTTATCTCTGAATGATTAAATTTTTTATATAATTTTAGCATTCCCTTCTCTTTGTCCATTAAGTTACCCCAATGTTTTAAAGAAGAGATTGCGGCTGTGCTCTTCAGCCGGGAGGCATCCGCCGAACATTCGATAAACCTCCACCCTCGTCAACTAATCCACCGTCCGGATTAGTCCAGGCGCTTTTGTATTGCTTGCTTGTTTGTCTGCCCACCTTTCTGCTAGAGGATCTGTTTTTGCCTTTTTACAAAAACAGGATTATCATACATGACATTCTCTTATCCGTCAACATAAAATTGCTAATGCCCTTCTCTGCCATTCCCCTCAAAGCATAAGAGTAATCCTCTTACACTAAATAAATATGCATCAGGGAACAAAAGTGTTCCCTGATGCATGGAAAGGCTATCGGTACACCTTGACGGCTAACCGGACTTTGCCGATTAATTTCCCTCTTCCTGCAAGCCCATTTCCTGTTCTACAACTGTGGCAATCCGGTCGACATATTCCTGGCAAAGCTCGGCAGTTGGTGCCTCGGCCATCACCCGCACCAATGGCTCCGTTCCCGAAGGCCTTACGAGAATGCGGCCATTGCCGCTCATTTCCTCTTCTACCTTTTGGATGACTTCTTTAACCGTTTCATTGTCGGTTACATGGTGCTTGTCCGTTACTCTGACGTTCTTAAGCACCTGTGGATACTTTTTCATCTCGCCAGCAAGCTCCGACAAGCGCTTTTCGGTCGCTTTCATAATATTGACAAGCTGCAAGCCCGTCAGCAGCCCGTCACCTGTCGTATTGTAGTCAAGGAAGATAATATGTCCTGACTGTTCGCCGCCAAGATTATACCCATTCTTCTTCATTTCTTCCACTACATAACGGTCACCGACAGCGGTAGGAATGCTCTTGATCCCCTTGGCCTCCAGGGCTTTGTAAAAGCCAAGGTTGCTCATCACCGTGGAAACGACTGTGTTCTGTTTCAGCCTGTTCTTTTCATTTAAATACTTGGCGCAGATGTACATGATCTGGTCGCCATCCACTATTTCCCCATTTTCATCAACCGCAATCAGGCGGTCTCCATCTCCGTCAAATGCAAGACCTACATCTGCACCTTTCTCTTTTACATAGGCAGCAAGCGCCTCCGGATGAGTGGATCCGACGCCCTCATTGATATTGAGCCCGTTTGGAGATGCTCCCATCGTGGAAATGTCTGCATCCAAATCAGCAAACAAGTGCATGGCCAAAGAAGAAGTTGCTCCGTGTGCACAATCCAGTGCGACATGAATGCCGGAAAAATCTTCATCGACACTCTGCTTAAGGTATTGCAGATATTTCTGGCCGCCTTCAAAGTAATCATTCACCTGTCCTAGTGCTGCTCCCACCGGACGCGGAAGCTGGTCGTCCTCCATGTCAATAATCCGCTCGATTTCAAGTTCCTGCTCGTCGGACAGCTTAAAGCCATCCGGACCGAAAAATTTAATGCCATTATCAGCCACAGGGTTGTGGGAAGCGGAGATCATTACTCCAGCCTGAGCCCCAAGAGCCTTTGTCAGATAGGATACGCCAGGCGTTGAGATTACGCCGAGGCGCATGACTTCAGCCCCGATTGACAGAAGGCCGGCCACAAGCGCACCCTCGAGCATATGTCCCGAAATCCGTGTGTCACGTCCAATCAGTACCTTTGGCCGCTCCTGATCCTTTGTCAGTACATAACCTCCAAACCGGCCAAGCTTAAATGCCAATTCTGGAGTTAATTCACTATTTGCCACTCCGCGTACTCCATCAGTACCGAAATATTTACCCATTTGATCAATCGCTCCTTGTATATAACTAATCGAATTTTAATCGTTCTTCAATGACTACGCATCTCTTTTTGTAATCGAGACACTGGCCTTTTCCTTTGCCAGCCTCCACTCGACATCTTCAGGTCCTGACACTTCAATGTCGACACTATGTTCTCCTTCCGCGAGACCCGACACATCAATCAATAGTTGAAAATCGCTTTCCTCGATGGAAGTAATCCTGTCATTCTGTCCTGAAACCGTCAAGCTTCCGACCCCATTGTCAGGATCCAATATAGTCACTTCGTATTCTTCATTCTGGCCAGAAACACTTATTGGAATATTGGAGACAGTGATATCTTCCTGGGTCTCTGCTTCCTGGTTTTCTGCTTCCTGGCTCCCAACTTCCTGGCCCCCGGCTTCCTGACTCTCTTCTTCCTGTCTTTTTACCTTTATCGTCACTTTTGCCGTTTCCGGGGCAACCTGTATTACTCCATTAGATATAATCACCGGCAGAGTTAGCTCCGTATCCTCTTCGATGCTGCTGACATCAACCTCCACCCTTACCTGGTCAACCCGCTCCAGGACATCAGGAGGGGCAAGTATGGTTGCTTCTTCCACGTCCGAAGTGATCGATTCGATACTGACATCCTCAGGAAGCGTGCCTTTCTGGACTATTTCAAGCGGCACCTTCTTGCTCGAGCTTCTAACAGGAATGGTCACCTGCACCAGCTGTGGCTCCACTTGGACATTCAGCTTGTTCATCTCCTTGTCCAAAACGAGAACGGCCGCTTCTCTTGTCACATCATCACGAATTTGGCCATCCACATTGACTGTGGCCTTGACATAGCTAACCTTTTCGACAACATCCTTCGCACCAGTTATTTGAACTTTTCCTGGCTTAACAACAGGTGCTCCTGCGAGATAGCCATTTTCCACAATCGCGGAATTATATTCAGCTTCAACATTGAACTCCTTCGTCACTTTCTCCTGGATGGAAACTGTAGCATACATAGGGTCTATGGTCACCTTCAGTCTCTCGGAAATTTCCCTGATCTGGATTTCCACTTGATGCTCGCCCATTTCTTCATTTGTTAAATCCACATACACCTCGAAATTCCGCAGTGCCTTAGCCTGTTGAACAATATTCCTGGGACCCTGTATGGTGACATCAACTGTCTCTGGTATGCCGGAGACAACAAAATTCTCCGAATCATAATAGCTTTTCACCGGAACTCCAGAGAGCAATTCCGAATCTTCATCAGATGGTACATTCACATTTCCCGGCTTGTTTGGATCAATTTTTGGAGCGGTAGAGAATAACAGCATGGCAAGCAGCAAGGCAACACCTTTTAAAAACCAGGGATTATCCAGCCATTTATCCATTTTTCTTCCCCCTCCAATTCCAGCGGGTTGAAGCTGCACTTTTTGCTTTTGTTTGCGAAATCAAATCATTTTGCAGAAGTTCCCGCAATTTTTCCATATTGACGTCCCGGTAGAGCTCCCCATTTTTAGTTAGCGAGATACTTCCCGTTTCCTCGGAAACAACCACTGTCACACTGTCGGTCACCTCGCTGATCCCGAGCGCCGCCCGATGCCTCGTTCCCAGCTCCTTGGAAATAAAAGGGCTCTCCGATAGTGGCAGATAGCACGCAGCTGCGGCCACATGGTTCCTCTGGATAATCACCGCACCATCGTGCAGCGGTGTGTTTGGAATAAAAATATTAATCAGCAGTTCTGCCGATATTTTGGAATCAAGCTGGATGCCCGTTTCTATGTAATCGCCCATCCCTGTTTCCTTTTCAATTGAGATTAAAGCGCCAATCCGGCGTTTCGCCATATAATCGGTAGCCTTAATAATGGCCTCCACCATTTTTTCATCGTTCTCTTCCTCATTGAAATTGGTCCGCGAGAACAAGCGGCCGCGTCCAAGCTGCTCCAGCGCCCTCCTGAACTCAGGCTGAAAAATGATAATGATCGCCAGAAAACCCCAGGTGATGGCCTGCTGCATGATCCAGCCAAGCGTATTCAGCCCCAGTACGTCACTGGCAAACTTAATAATCAGGATGACAAAGATTCCTTTTAGGAGCTGCACAGCCTTTGTGCCCCGAATATAACCCATAGCCTTGTATATAACGAACCAAACAAGGAGAATGTCTACAATATTGGCGAGAGATCTTACAATATCCAAATCAGCAAACGACATTGCCCTTCCTCCACAAGTTTAGTCAAAACAGGATGTTCCTTCTTTGCAAAAAACCCATTGTTTGTAACTTTATTATTATATCATAACAGATGCTTTATTTATGAATAAAAACAAACAGTCACTCATGGTTCGAGTGACTGTTTATCGCCTTCCCCTAAATTCACCGTGCTTTTAGCGGTTTCTTTGATATGGTACCAAATCCATTCAAACACTTCATTTACTTCACTTATTTCACCTGTCACCTTGCCGGCAGAAGCCATGTATTGCTCTCCATTAATGACGGTCACGTCTCCCTGGACCTCGCCTTCTATTTTCAGCTTGCCATTGCGGACAACAATATCTCCTTTGACGACTTCTCCCTCCGGAACAATCACTGTATCATCTTCGACTATCAAATTAGGCTGTTTGGAAAAAGAGAATTGCTGTTCCTGATTCCAGGTGGACAGGATGCTTGCCCCCATCAACAGGATGAACAATGACGCTGCTGCCAGGAAGGGATGTTGCTTGAACCAGCGATTCACTTCAACCTTTTTCCTTTCCTTTGGAAGTGCTGCCATCACGCCTGCAGTAAAATGGTCAGGTGCTTTCACATGGGCAGTGCTCTGCACGAATGCCACCGCTTTTTTAAGTTCCTTGAAATGAGTCTCGCAGGCCTGGCAAGTCTGCAGGTGTGCTCTGAGCTCCCTCTCGTTTTCCGGTGCAATGTCTTCATCCAGGAAGTCATGCATATATTCAACAAATTTGTCTGGACAACTCACTTTCTTTCACCTCAGCTTATACATTTCTTAATTGCTGCCTAAGTGCTTCCCTTCCCCTGTGCATCCTCGTTTTTACCGTTCCCAGAGGCAAGTCAAGGATTTCGCTGATTTCGTTCAGCGAAAGCTCTTCAATATACTTTAATACGATCACCGTTCTGTATTTTTCGGGTAGTTTGGCAATTTCTTTTTGAACTGTTTCCTGAAGTTCCAAGCTTTCAAGTTCTTCCTCCGGCAAGGAGGTTTCCGAGGCAATCTGGGAATACATATTCAACCCATCTGTTCCAGGGACTTCAGCGTCAAGAAAATAGTCAGGCTTCTTTTTCCTGATTCGGTCTATGCAAAGGTTTGTTGCGATCCGGTAAATCCAGGAAGAAAATTTCTTATTTTGATTGAAGCTGTGAATATTGATATAAGCCCTTATAAAAGCCTCCTGGGCTATATCCTCCGCCTCATGCCGATTGCCAAGCATCCGGTAGCATAATTGGAAGATTTTATCCTTATATAGTTCTACGATTTCCCCATAAGCATTTTGGTCTCCTTTTAGGACCTGCGAAATTCTGGAATTGACTATTGTTTCCATTCTCAACCTCCGCTCTACCTGCGGCTATCTTAGTTACGAAATGATAGCAAAAAAGGTTTCATCTTTGAAACCCAACATATATTATTTTAGCAAAAATTTACTGCTATGGTTTAAAAAGTCGCATTCTGGGTATAAAATTAACTATATCAGTGAAGGTGGGAAAAGCCTATGAACGTAGATACACTAATTCAAAATATAGAGGAATGCAGGAATCATATGATCCAGCTGGCGAAGGACACCTCGCTGTCAGATAAGGAAGTGATTCGGGCAAGCACCAAGCTCGACCACTTGTTAAACACTTATTATCATATAACCTCGGAAAAGTCATATTCATGAAACACACTTATATTAAAAAGAGGCTAGCCCAAAGGCAGCCTCTTTTCTATTTTATAACAGTTTGTCCCCTAGCAGGGAACTCATCAATGCAACAGCGGCCATGGCTGTTTTATTTTTTTCATCAAGGATCGGATTTACTTCCACGAATTCTGCAGATGTGACGATTCCCGATTCAGCCAGCATCTCCATGGCCAGATGGCTTTCGCGGTAACTGATCCCTCCGGTGACCGGTGTGCCAACCCCAGGAGCATCAACCGGGTCCAGCCCATCCAGGTCCAACGACAAATGGACTCCATCTGTCCTCTCTTTCAAATGGGAAATGGTTTCTTCCATTACTCTTGTCATTCCCAAACGGTCTACCTCATGCATCGTATAGACCTTGATTCCCAATTTCCTGATAAGGTCCTTTTCTCCTTGATCCAATGCCCTGATGCCGATAAGAACAATATTCTCCGGCTTTACCTTCGGGCTGAATCCGCCAATCCCTGTCAGCAATTCATGTCCCAACCCAAGGCTGACAGCCAAAGGCATGCCATGGATATTTCCCGAAGGCGAAGTTTCTGCCGTATTTAAGTCTCCATGGGCATCATACCAGATTACGCCTAGATTTTTATAATGCTTTGATACACCAGCCAATGTTCCTATAGCAATACTGTGGTCCCCGCCAAGGACAAGCGGGAACGCTCCAGTTTCGATAATTTTGTCCACTTCCCTGGCAAGCAGCTCACTTTTTTCCGCTACCAGCTCAAGGTTTCTAAGGTTAGATTCGGCATCCACCTTGGTTTCTGGCCTGCCTATCTGAATATCTCCCATATCATGGATTTTATCAAAAAGCATCTTCAGCTTCTCATAAATTCCCGCATATCTAATGGCGCTCGGACCCATATCGACGCCTCGCCTCATTTGGCCCAAGTCCATGGGCATGCCAATAATGGATAATTTTCTCATTCTATCGCCCCTCTCCCACCTCCATTGTAAACGGTATCATAATAATGACTCAACTCGACAAAAATCTGAATATATATACGATGAGGAATATTTTGTGTAGTCACACCAGGGGATTCTTTTTTTCAGGAAGTTAATAAAAAACGGAATCTATTTGAGGGATGGGGGAAATGGGGGAACAGGTAAATACCATCAGCGTCTCTTTTGGCTTTTTTCAGAAAAAGCGTTGTAAAAAATGAAGATGAACGCTGCGGCAATACTTAACAAATACAGGATATTCAGTAAAGTTGACATACTATCATCCTCCCAGGCAATGATTGCTGGTCCATGAACCAAATGCTTCATTACTTATATCATAGCCTGGGATTACAAAGAGGAAGTTAAACCAGGATTAATTATTTGTAAAGTCTGAAAATAATTAAACACCTTTCCCTTCCTTCATCTTTTCACTGCCAGAAGCTGCTCAATAAAGCTATGCAGCTGGGGACGCAATTCTTCTTGCTGCAGCGCGAATTCCAGGGTCGTTTGGATGAATCCCAGCTTTTCTCCCACATCGAACCTTCTGCCTTCAAATTCATAGGCAAGGACAGACTGAAAGCCGTTCAGCTGCTGAATGGCATCGGTTAGCTGAATTTCCCCTCCAGCCCCTTCTCTTTGATTTTCAAGAATTGAGAAAATTTCCGGTGTCAGTATATATCTCCCCATTATGGCCAAATTGGAGGGCGCACTGCCAGGTTCAGGTTTTTCTACAAGATTCCGAATCTGGTACAAACGTCCGCCAGAATTAGCAGGATCAATAATTCCATATCGATTTGTCTCCCTTGGTGAGACCGACTGCACTCCAATTACGGATGTGCCGTGTTGATTATACACTTCCATCAGCTGTCCGAGGCATGGTGTATCTGCCTGGACAATGTCATCCCCCAGAAGGACAGCAAATGGTTCATCGCCAACAAATTTTCGTGCGCACCAAACAGCATGCCCAAGTCCCTTCGGTTCTTTTTGCCTGATGTAATGGATGTCCACACTGGATGAGGCCTGCACTTTTTCCAATAGGTCGTATTTCCCCTTTGCCACTAAGTTCTCTTCCAGCTCAAAGGCATTATCAAAATGGTCCTCAATTGATCGTTTTCCTTTTCCTGTTACAATAATGATATCTTCAATCCCGGATTTTACTGCCTCTTCGACGATGTACTGGATCGTCGGCTTATCCACGATGGGCAGCATCTCCTTGGGCATAGCCTTGGTTGCTGGTAAAAAACGAGTTCCCAAGCCTGCTGCTGGTATGATGGCTTTCTTGATTTTCTTCATGATAACTCCTTCCCTCCTTGGTATTCGCTGGTCTTCTTAAGTACCGGGTTTAAACCATGGACTGTGCTGTTGACCGTACCGCTTTCCACTGCAGTGTCCTTCCAGGCAGTTCCTGACGGAAGGCCCTCGCACGCTAACCTCATTCCGGAAAACACGACATCCCAATCTTTCTTCTGTGCCGACTTCCGCCTTCTTTGCACATCAACCGGGTTGTTGTTGCCCTCGGCAAGCTTTTCACATGCAGCAATAAATTCGCCTGCCCCTCCCGATTCCAAATGAAGATAGATGCCATCTTCCACATACATTTTTGTGGAAGGCAGGTGGACACCCGCAACTGGTTTGCCCGCTCCCAGAAATTCGAACAGTTTGAGTGGAAACACAGCCTGGTTGTAGGGTGAGTCCTTATAAGGCATGATGCCGATATCAATCAGGCTCATATAAGAAGGAACTTCGTTTGATGGGACTCCGCCTGTCCATACGACATTTTTCTCTTCCAGGAGCTGCCTGAACTCAGGGCTGCCGCCGGTTCCGTCCGGGCCGACAAGTAGTAGCAGCCAATCAGGTTTTTTGCGCGCCACTTTGGTGATCAAGCTAAAATCCAGCTTTGGTTTAATGCCGCCGATAAAGCCCAAAACGGTGCCTTTAAAACCTGGAGGCAATATTCCTTCCTTTTTTTCCCGCTGGCCGGCAAACAGATTATAATCAACGCCATTTTCGAAGGTATATACATGGCCATCCTTTCCTGTCCTTTCGATTACCTTTTCACGCAAATACCCCGAGGTGCAAAAAATCAGGTTGGCCCTGTCCATAATCCGGTTTTCAGCATTAGCTATCACTTTTTCCCTCGCAGTCGACAGAAGTGTATGCTTGCCATTGATCGGCGAAGACCATAAGTCACTGCAGTCATAAATGATCTTATCCCAAGGAAAAAGGTCAGCAAGCAGCGGAAAGCCGGGAAAGGTATACCAAAGATACACCTGATATTTGCCCGCAACTGATTTTAGATAGGAAAGCAGTGCATGCAGCTTGCTTTGATAAAAGAGATCCACATAACGCCCAAAGCGAAACAGCCTATGTGGAAAAAGGTCCGTAACCGTGAATTGCCATATGCCGTTAGGCAGGCTCGAATACATATCTTCTGTTATTTGCGGACTCGGACAGAGCCAGATGACTTCGCCTGTATCAGCCTGTTTTTGCAGGTGCTCAGCCAACCGGTGGCGCCGATACCGAAGCCCATCCTGTTCCCAGTCTCCTGTCGCCACAATCACGTGGATTTTCCTCATCCTATCCCCATCCTTTCAATGTCCTCCCGCTCATAAACGTTTTGCCACCGCATGGACTGCATAATGCGAGAAACACCAGAAAGCCTTTAACACGTTCAACTTTTCCACTTTCCGGTAAACAAACCAGTTCATTTTGAGGGCCTTCCACTTATTTTTGGAGATCGAAGGGTTGCCGGTGCGGTACTCAGCCAGCACCTCATTTAACCCGTATGCGTTATGGCCTTGTTTCAGAAGAGAAAGCCATGTGGCAAGGTCCTGCCTGGTACGGATGTTAGGCATTTGAAAAGAGCCTGTTTTTTCCGTGTCGACCATGACCGTCAAACAGCCAATAATGGTATTTTTCAGTAAGTCTGAATAAGAAATTTCGGGAGGCGCCCAGACCTGTTTGTTTAAGTGCTCACCCTCGGGAGTGATGAGATCATAGGCGGTAAAAGTAAACGCATAGTCATTCTCTTTCATGAAAGACAGCTGCTTTTCGAGCTTTTCCGGCTTCCAGCAATCATCGCTGTCCAAAAATGCGATATACCTTCCCCTGGCCAGCTGCAATCCTCGGTTGCGGGCCACGGCTGCACCCCCATTCTTTTCAAGGCAGACCAGCCGTATCCGCTCATCCCCGGCACTAAGACCCTTTACCTTTTCACGGGTATCGTCTGTTGAACAGTCATCCACAATAATCATTTCCCAATTTGTAAAAGTCTGCCGCCTGACGGAATGGATCGTCTGCTCAATAAACTGGCTGGCGTTATAAGCCGGAGTAATAACCGATACAAGAAGCTGCTTTTCATCCATCTGTTCTGACCTCCTGTTTTTTATTGGGACATCAGGAAGGCTTCCTTACCAACTCGGGGATTACCATCCAAAAAAACATCAGGGTAATGCCGATTAAAACTCCCAGGATAGCCCGATCGCGGGAGCTTAGGGCCTGGCCTTCAACATTTGCTTCCTGTGCCTGCTTAATTAACGAAGCTGGTTTAATATCATATTGGGCTGTCTTAAGCTCATATAAAAACCGGTGCTGGTCGACCTGTGCTTCCGGAGCCACTTCCTGCCTTTCCAGAGAGTCAATGGTTGCCTGGATGACCGACTGCTTTTCCGCAAATTTCTGCCGGTCCAAAGCCAGAAAGGCGGCGGCAATTTCATTTACCATCTCCACCGCGTCCTTAGTTGAAGTTCCGGTATAGACAAGGCTTATATTCCGTTCATTCACCTGCGTGACCATCAGCTTTGAGAGAATCTCCTCTGGCTCCCCCGCCCCTTGCAAATGTTCTGCATAAAAAGGGGTGTTAGTCAGCAAGCCTACCACGAGCTTTGGGTCGTTTAAATCCTTGTTTTGGTAGCTGCCTAAAGATAGTTCCGCCTCTGCACTGATGGCAGCTGGTTCGTTTCCGACTGGCACGAACCAGCCGATCAGCCCCAATAGGACCGGAACCAAAAGCAGGATTAAAATGTGCTTTTTACTTTTGGCAGCCACTCTTTGAATCATGAATTCCATGCCAAACTTGCTCCTTAATAAAAGTTTTCCTTCTCCTGCTTCTTGCTTTTAAAGACCGAAACAACAGCCATCACAAACCCAAGGAAGACCCAGTGGAAAAAAAGATTGGAAACCGAGCTGGGACTGATACTGGCTACCAGGAAGGCAGCCATCGCCACCATGCCGGCCTCCAGGAGCATCTTGTGCCTTTTTTCCTGCTTATGGAGGGTGTACAAGGAGAAAAATAGAATCGCATACATCGCAATGTATCCGAGAAAAATGAAAAGCCCGAAATTTCCAAGGAGTTCTGCCAGCCAATTATGAACTTCGATTACCGAGTCGGTTTCATATACCGGTTCATGTTCTAAATAGAAAGGGAGATTTCCGGCCCCGACGCCAAATCCAAAAGTATCCAGTACATAATGCAAAGTGTTTCTAAGCAGATTGACCCTGACAGCATTGGAAGAAGTACTGTCCACCATGGGCTCCATCATCAGGCTCCCTGCAAATGCCACAGTTCCTGCAATGGTTATAGCAGAACCTGCAAGAATAGCGGCCTTTTTCAGCACCGCTGGCAGCAGGATGAAAAGGTAGACGGCCAAAGCTGCCATCATTGCAAGGAGGCTGGCTCTTGATTCTGTCAGAAAGACAATATAGACGGAAAGGACGGCGAGCAGGATAGCCGAGGTTTTGATCCACACGCCTTTGCTGTTTTTTGCGGCAGCCAAATAAAAACAGAAAGAGATGGTCAAAAAGGCTGCAAAATCATTTTGGTTAAAAAAGACAGCCGTCGGATAGCCCAATTTATATTCCGATGCGCCGTACAGTGTCGAACTTGGAAGCTGAACCTGCCAAAAGTGATTGACCAGACCCAGAATCAGCAGTCCAAAGGTCATGATCATCCATATTCCGTAAAACAGGTACAGCCGGGATATCTTCGTAAAAGTGAATACGGCCAGAAAGATAAACAGAATACCGGATCCAAGCAGAAACAAATACTTAAGCCCTTCGATAATCGATTTCGCCCATATCAGGGAAACCGTTCCATATCCAAGCCAAAACAACAGGAAAAGCAGGCTGCCCTTTACATGGACCTGGTCCCAATAGCGGAAAAGATTCCTTTCCTTTGTGATATGGATGATAAAAAGAACACTTGCCGCAATCAGGACCAGCCTGTACATAAACAGGCTGAACACACCAAGGTTGATGCTGATTACCGATTGATTAAGGAATGTAGCCGCAACTAATAGGTACATCGAGCCATGGAACAGTTTTTTGCTATCCACATAGGGTTGTAAAAAAACAGCAAGTATGAGCACCATCCAAAATCCAGGAAAAATGAGGTAAAGCTGATTCATGCTCGCCAGCGCCATCACAGCCAAAAGGGAGGTTCCTGCAGATGCTATTTGCACCAAACGACGCCGGCTCAGCTTCCTGCGATCTCTTTGTGCTTGGTTGATCTCGAAGCCAGTGCCCATTTCCGGCCACCCTTTGGTCATCTTCACCGCCTAAATGGCCTTGGAAATGATACTTTTGTTATGAACGGCCGGCCTTCCTACTGAAAGATACGTAAACCCTAGCTGCCTCATCGCCTCAATCTCAAAGAGGTTACGACCGTCCACAATGACTGGCTGCCTGGAGATGCCCTTGACCTTGGCTAAATCAATCTGTTTTACTTCCTCCCAATCTGTTAATATCAGGCAGGCGTTTGTACCTTCGATCGCTTGATAAATGTCATCCGTGTAGGTGCATTTATACCCAAGCCGCCTTTTTGCCTCCTCGATGGCAACAGGGTCATAGGCCATTACATTAGCTCCCCTGTCTACCAGCTGCGGAATGATATCAAGCGCAGGAGAACTTCGGACATCATCCGTTCCAGGCTTGAATGCCAAACCGAGCACCGCAATGGTTTTTCCCTTTAAAGTACCGAGAGCGGAGGTGAGCTTTTCAACCATCAGCAAACGCTGGGTTTCGTTGGTTTCCATAACCGCCTGAATCAGTTTGAAGTCATACCCCGCATCCTTGGCGATATGCAGTAGCGCTGCCGTATCCTTTGGGAAACATGACCCGCCAAAACCGGCTCCGGCCTGTAAGAATTGTCCGCCGATCCGGCTGTCAAGGCCGATAGCTTCCGATACCTTGGTTACATCCGCATCCACCCGCTCGCATATATTCGCTATATCGTTGATGAAAGATATCTTTGTTGACAAAAAAGCATTGGCTGCATATTTAATAAGCTCCGCTGTTTCCACAGTGGTTTTAACAATCTTTGAAGTAAACGGCTTATGAAGTTCTGCAATCAGCTCAAAAGCCTTGCTGCTGGCCGTTCCAATCACTGCCCTTTCCATATTCATCGAATCCTCAATCGCTCTGCCTTCCCGCAGGAATTCAGGATTGGAGACAATATCAAATGGAATCTTCGTTTGTTCACGGATGATGGCGGAAATCAGCTTGCCGGTTCCCACCGGCACCGTGCTTTTTGTGACAATGATTTTATAGCCATTCAGGTTCTGGCCGATTGTCTTTGCCGCCTGCCTGACATACATCAGATCCGCTTCTCCAGTCACCGCCATTGGAGTACCGACAGCGATGTAGACAATGTCTGCCTGAGAGATTGCCTGTGGTATGTTGGTGGTGAAGGCGAGCCGGTTTTCCCTTGTATTTTTCATCACCAATTCCTCTAAACCTGGCTCATAAATCGGCATTTCTCCTTTGGACAGCTGCGTGATTTTGTTATCATCAACATCGCAGCAGATAACGTTGTTGCCACTTTCCGCAAAACATGTTCCCGAAACAAGGCCCACATAACCTGTTCCAATTACGGCAATTTTTTTCATATTCACACGTCCTTTCTTCGGATTAGTTCTGTATCAGATGGCAGACTGGCCACCGGTCTGGAGCAGCTTCCCATATTCCTGTTTCAGCCTTACAGCATTCCGCTCGGCATCGTAATGCACATGGACATGATCGGAAAGCTCCTCCATGATGAGCGAAGAATACAGATGGCCGCAGGCAGCTTCCTGCAGACGTTGAGCGAGCGTGTCTATGTCCCTTGGCTTAACCAAGATATGGCTGTGTTCTCTGAATAAATCGGGTATGCCGCCGACAGCCGTACACACGACGGGAACCTTCATGGCCAACGCTTCGACGACGACCGTTGGCATTCCCTCGGACCAGGAAGGCAGGGCTAGCACATCACATGCGGCCAGATACTCTTTTACTTTTTGATTTTCTACCTGCCCGGTAACAAACAGCCTTGTATTCAGTTCGGGGTGCATGCTGAGTGATTTCCTCGCCGGCCCGTCCCCGACAAAGACAACAGCCATTTGGGCTGGAAGCTGCTCAAGGGCCTTGGCAAGCTCAAATACACCTTTTGCTTCGGTCAGCCTGCCTACGAAGGCAATTAGTTTTTTATTCTCCGGAAGCTGAAGCTGTTTTCGCAAAGCCACCCTGGACTGCTGTGGGATCGCAAATCGGGAAAGGTCGATTCCAATTGGAAGATGCTTACTTTCCCTAGCCGTCAGCTCCCGGCTTTTCTGCCGCAAACTCTCCCCAACGGCCAGCACCTCATTGGCTGCCAGCACCGACCGCCGGAATGCCTTCATAGCACTTGTACTATAGTGCGGATAAACCTGAACGTCACTTCCATGCAGCGTAAGTATCCATGGCAAGCCTTTTTCATTGGCCACTATTCTTGCTGCACCGCCTGAAGGCATGGCAAAATGAGCATGAATAAGGTCCGGCACAATCTTTTCGTTATCCATTGTTCCGGTAACGGCTGCCGCAATCCGTCTGTCAGGCTGAGCCCATCGCAGCTGGCCGGGAAGCGCCGTATAGCGCGGACGGTATACAGGGATTCCTTTCCTTTCGTAGAAAAGAGGTATATCCCCACTGGCACGATATTGTTTTTTTACCGGCTGAAACAGCATTGGAGTCCGCGGGACCGGACAAATGACGGTTACCTCCACGCCTAGTGCAGACAGTGCCTGCACCTGCGTTTCGTGAAACACTCCGCTCCCAGGCTCTTCGTTGCTTGGATAGACACTTGTAATCCATAACACCTTCATAGAAAACGGCCTTTCTTGTTTTGATAGCAACATTGCAGAAAATACTTACCTTACGTGTTTCTCCCGGGCATTCTCTTTGCCAAGGTTAAAAAAAAGGCAGGAAAGACATTCCAAAGGAGCAAAACATAGACCGCAGCACCTGCCACGATGCCAATTGCCAGCTGTCCTGCCGGCAAATCAGGCAAGATGCCAGAAGCTGTTTCTTTTACAATCCATGCCGCCAATGCCATCAGCATCGACATTCCCAATGGACCTGCCAGTGATTTTAAATACGCCTGCCACTCCAGTTCGATCAGCCATTTCAACAGCTGCCTGCCGATTATGAAATTTATCAGGCTGGCCAAAACATACGTCCAGGCGACCACTTCCAAATTTCCGCTTGCAACAGCGAAAAGCAAGGAGGCCCCATATAGAACAAGCACACCGCTGTCATAATAAAATGCAAGCCTGGCTTTCCCTTTTGCAAGCAAAACGGAGCCATTAGGATTCATAAGCACCCGGAGAATGCCCACAATGGCCATTATTTGCACAATCGGAACCGCCACCAGCCACTTTTGGCCAAAGATGGCGGCAACAAAGACATCTGCCACAACCATCAGCCCAAGGAGCATTGGAAAGGTCACAACAGCCAGGAGCTTTGTCATATGCAAAAAGCCGTCCTTTAAAGCCTTCTGACTGTGCTGGTTTTTTGAAAACAGCGGAAATGCCACTCGTGTGAGAATGGGGTTTATTTTAAGGACAGGAATTGTGACAATCTGGTAAGCCAGATGATAGATCCCCAGGGCCTCTGCTCCCATGAATTTCCCAATGAGGATGACATCCAGGTTGGAGCCTATCCTGTTTACAAGCCTTGAAGCAAGCTGGAACCCTCCAAAGCTAAGGAGATCCCTGCACTGGCTCAAATCAAACTCAAAAGATGGCCTCCATTTTCGATGGCAGAAGAAATACAGACATCCTTTTAACGTATAAAGCACAACTTGTGAAATTACAAAGGCATGAATCGGGCTGATTGTAAAAATGAGCACAAGCAGAACTAGAAAGGAAACGAGATTAGAAACTACTTCCGCAACACCCAGCTCATAAAATCGCAACTCCTTTTGCAGCAGATACTGGCTTTGCTGCCCAATTGGAGCAGCCAGAAACATCAACGCAAGCAGGCGAATCAGACTTGTCAATTCTTCCCGCTGATAGAATGCTGCAATCAGCGGGCTTGCCAGCATTAAAATGCCGCATATGGCAATGCCAGTAAGAATGTTCAGCCAAAATAATGTCGAGAGCATCGTATGAGTGACCCGCTCTTTTTGGATGACTGCAGAGCCAAGACCTAAATCCAGAACAATTTGGGCAAAGACGACAATAACCGCGATGATCCCTGTCAAACCAAATTCAGCAAGGGTCATCAGATTGGCCAATAATCCAAACTGGGTGATTTGAATAATGGTAATTATCGCTGTAGAAGTCCCTGTCCACTTCATTCCTTTGCCCATCTGGGTTTTAATACCTGACATGATGTCTCCTGCCTTTAACGTGCTCCTTCTCCGGTTACAATCACCTTGCATGTTTTCAGCAAAATTTTCAGTTCAAGAGCAAATGTAAGATTTTGAATATATTCGAGATCGTATTTCAACTTTTCCTGAGGAGAGAGATTGTATCCTCCATTTACCTGCGCAAGGCCCGTCAGCCCGGGCTTAACTAGCAGGCGATTTTCAAAGCCCCGAATTTCCTTGGTGAATTGCCTGGTAAACACAGGCCTCTCGGGCCTCGGCCCTATAAGCGACATATCCCCCTTCAGGACGGATATCAGCTGCGGAAGTTCATCGATTCGTGTTTTCCGTATAAAGGCACCAACTTTTGTAATCCGCGGATCATTGGCCTCAGCCCATTTCGCCCCAGCCGATTCAGCATTGCACAGCATGGATCGGAGCTTTATCATTTTAAAATGCCTGCCGTTCTTTCCAACCCTCTCCTGAAGATAGAAAGGTGATCCAGGTGTTTCAATGACAATTAAAGCAGCGAATATCCCAATAATCGGCAGCGCTAGCAATAGGCCGATTGTGGCCAGCACCAGATCCATAAACCTTTTATAAAAGAGATATTGCTCTGCCTGCTTGGAAAGATTAGGTTGACTCGTTTGAATAAGGGAATAATCCTGGTAGAATTTAAGGCTCTTATCAGCACTCAGAACAAGCTCACCTCCTACGTTGAAGTATAATCGGCGATTTTTGAGCCAGTATGAACACAGGTTAAAAATTCCATTAACTTTATAAACATTCTGTTAATTCTGTAAATGTTTGTGAATGATTAAAATGTGAGGTTTTGCAAGGGTGAAAGTTGGGTAACGAGGCCGTTGTCTATGGATGGAAATACAAAAAAGCCTTAAATCATAAGATTTAAGGCTTGAAAGGTTGTATGTAATGTGATGGTGGAGCCTAGCGGGATCGAACCGCTGACCT
>NZ_LAYY01000036.1 GCF_000986785.1 Mesobacillus campisalis
AGTGCTTTTCGGGGCTGGACAGCCGCTTCCGCTTTTCTTATTGTCCAGCTGCAGCGGCTAGCCCCTCGAGACACTTCGGTCCATCACCTGAAGGCAAAGAACGCCTTCAACTGCTGGCCCTCCAGTACTTTTCGGGGCTGGACAGCCGCTTCCGCTTTTCTTGCTGTCCAGCTGCAGCCCCCAGCGGCTAGTGGACTTCGCTCGCCTCCCTGCGATAAGTCAACATCGAATCGCTACGCTCTTCGTGTTTCCTTTATCTCAGTCGCCGTGCTCCAGTCCATACGCCGCTGAACGGGGGCTTCCGCTTTTCTTATTCCCATTCAATAGTCGCTGGCGGCTTGCTTGTGATGTCGTACACGACCCGGTTGATGTGCGGGACTTCGTTGACGATCCGGGTGGAGATGATTTCGAGTATATCCCATGGAATCCTCGCCCAATCGGAGGTCATTCCGTCAATCGAGGTGACGGCCCTGATTCCGATAGTATAGTCGTATGTGCGGGCATCGCCCATCACGCCAACGCTGCGGATGTCAGGGAGCACCGTGAAATATTGCCAAACTTCGCGTTCCAGCCCCGCCTTCTTGATTTCATCTCTAAGAATGGCATCAGATTCCCGGACAATTTCAAGTTTTTCTTCCGAAATTGCTCCCAGCACGCGGATGCCAAGCCCTGGTCCAGGGAACGGCTGGCGCCATACGATTTCATCCGGAATGCCAAGCTCTGTGCCAAGTGCCCTTACTTCATCCTTAAAGAGTGTATTCAGTGGCTCAATCAGCTTAAACTGCATGTCCTCAGGAAGGCCGCCGACGTTGTGATGGGACTTGATCGTCTGCGCAGTAGCTGTTCCGCTTTCGATAATATCGGTGTAAAGAGTGCCCTGGGCAAGGAACTCAATTCCTTCAAGCTTTGTGGCTTCATCATCAAACACATAGATGAATTCATTGCCAATGATCTTCCGCTTTCGTTCAGGATCTGATACTCCTTCCAGCTTGCTGAGGAAGCGATCCTTGGCGTCAACCTTAATGACATTCATGTTGAAGCCTTCGGAAAAAGTCTTCATGACTCCTTCCGCTTCGCCCTTGCGCAAGAGACCGTGATCCACAAAAATGCAAGTCAGCTGATCGCCAATTGCCTTATGAATCAGCACGGCAACTACAGATGAATCTACCCCGCCGCTCAATGCGCATAAAACCTTCTTGTCGCCGACTTCCTGGCGGATTTTCTCCATCTCGATTTCAATGAAGTTTTCCATTGACCAATCGCCAGCGCATTGGCAAATGCCAAAAACAAAATTTTTCAGGAGGTCATTGCCATAAACTGAATGGCGCACTTCAGGGTGGAACTGTACAGCGTACAGACCCCGGCTTTCATCGCTCATTGCCGAAATTGGACAGGATGGGTTGACTCCATCGATTCGGAATCCTGGAGGTGCTTCCGTAACCAGGTCACCATGGCTCATCCAGACAGTCTGTTCATCTGGTGTTTCTGCGAACAGAGGGCTTTCATGCTGTAAAGTTAAAAGAGCTTTCCCGTATTCCCGGTTCTTGGCAGGCTCTACCTTTCCGCCAAAATGCATGGTCATCAGCTGCATTCCATAACAAATCCCGAGAATCGGCACGCCCAATTCAAATATCTCTTCGTCGCATCGGAACGATCCCTGATCGTAGACAGAGTTGGGTCCTCCTGAGAAGATGATCCCCTTTGGATTCATTTTTTTAATTTCTTCCGCCGTGATGGTATGGGGATGAAGCTCGCTGTACACACCAAATTCCCTGATTCTTCTGGTGATCAGCTGGTTGTACTGACTGCCGAAGTCCAATACAACGATCATTTCCTGGTCCAGCAATTCCTCTTTCGTTGACAAGTCGGTCACCTCTTCTTAAAAATAAGTGCTGTTTATCCTGTTAGTATAGCCAATGTAAATAAAAAAACTAGAATTCGCCTCCGAAATGTTCAAAGGCAGAATTCTAGTCAGGAATATGCTCCGCCTTCATAGTCAAATCATTTACGGTGATTTGGTAGAAACTTTCGATCCATATTATCGATGTTATACGAAGGAGTATACTATTAAATTACTAAAACATTGTACCAGTATAGTATTTTTCTGGTCAACCTGCTTTTTTTATCATATATTCCCATGCTTCCCTTGATTTCTGCCATGTTCCTTCCGCCAGGGTCCCGCGATAGAGGAATTGTTCATAGCAGTCTGTCAGCCTTCTCATTTCCCTGCTCGAGAAAAACTGGTCCACCTCCCAGGCATACTCGCGAAGAGTCTGGCCTGGACGCCGCCTCAGCCCATAACGTTCCAGCTGAGCCAGCAAGGCCAAATAGGCAGCAGGGAAATGCTCATCCTTTTTCCGCAATTTAAACAGCAAAATATAGTAGAAAGGAAGCCATTTCCCCCGTTTCCAATAGGCAAGAGCGGCCGCTCCGGCAAGCAGAACGATCATCCCGAAAAACGTTTTCCAGTTATTAGCCAAAAAGGACTTCGCGCTCTTCCTCCACCCATCTTGTGAACCTGCAGCGGAGGCTGCTTCAGGCTCGAGTTCTTCCCGTTCAGGCTGAAGGGGAACAGGCGCTGCTGCCTCTTCTGTTTCTTCCGTATCTGCCGGAACCTCGGAGTTTTCCTCAGTTTGGAACACTACATTATTGGAAAAGCCCTGGGTTGGTTCAAAAGGCACCCATCCAACCTCGGGGAAATAGACTTCTACCCAGGAGTGCGCATTGTTATTGGTCACTTCATAGACTCTTGTGCCTGATTCAAGCGTCTCCACGTACTCTCCATCCGTATATCCTTTCACCCAGCGGGCAGGAATATCGAGAGTCCTGAGCATGACTGCCATCGAGGTGGAAAAGTTATCGCAATAGCCCCGCTTCGTCTCAAACAGGAACTGTGCGACATAGTCTTCATCTTCTTCCGGAATGGCGACATCAACCTGGTCATAGACAAAACCATTATTACGAAAATACTTCTCTACCGCCTGGGCTTTTTCATACCAGGTTTCAAGCCCGTCTGTCACCTCCAGGGCCAGTTCCCTGATTGCAGGAGGCAGGTCCTCGGGGAGCTGGGTATACGTATTGTGGATAGAATGAGCATACTCGTCATCATCCTCCACGGAACTATCCTGCAGGTCCTTCACCCGGAAGGCGGGCTTTTCGTATTCTACGGTATATGATGCAGGGGCTTCGGGTTCAAAATCCTTCAATGAAGTAATTTTTCCTGTCTGCCGGTTTAACCTGTAGAGGTAAAATTCATCTGTGACAATTTTTCTTACACCATGTGGGTATTGGATATGGGCATAGTCCACTTCATTATGGACGGTACTTCTAAGCACCTCGTCTTGATTCCCGTAAAAGGACATAATTGGCGGTGGAGTTTCCCCGCTGAACTCCAGGTGGGAAGGATGTTCCCCTTTAGTGGAGACCCACCCTTTCCCGGTGTATACATCCTTTGTTTCTACCTTCCAATAATGCCTCTCTTCCACCTCTGCGGTAAATACCAGTGAATCATCGCCAACAAACGGCCCGCCCAGGCTGGAATCATTGCTGCCATAGCCAACGCGTTTTGCTGTGCCTCCTTGTTCCGTGCCGCTTCCATCATTCATTGACTGGATAAATGGAACGGGGTCGGGCCAAATTGGATTGGCTTTTGGCGCGGTCCACGCAATCAGGGTACTTCCAGCAATCATCACCACCAGCGGAATAATCCATTTTCTAGCGTGCAGATGGCCGGAAGGGAGCCTTTCTTTTTCAGCCAGCCGATAAAACGCCAGCAATCCAAGAATAGCGAAGCCTGCAACAACCACTCTTAAAATGGCGGCATCCCCTTTATAGGCAGTAAACGTGTCAATCACAGTAATAAAAACAACTGTCATCAAGAAAAACAAAAGAATCCGCTTCCTGTTTAACAACCAGTAATCGATTAGATAGGTCACCAGCCAGATCAGGATGAAAAACAGCAAGGTCCTGAATGGATTGGACATCTCCGCCCACTGGCCATTCCAGACTGCACCCAAATTTGCCTGTGCATCCTCCAGAAACAAGCCCAGCCATGAAAGATTAAACACTTGCCCTTGATAGTGGATTTTGGCGATGCTGTACAATATGTAAATCATTTTGGCCAATGAGGCCAAAACACTCCAAACACCAAGGAACGAAAGCGAAAGGGACATAAAGACGAACCCCAGGAAAGTACCGATATGTCCTGTTTCAGTCAGCTGCTGAACCGGCCTCAGCCACTCCCACAGGAGGACAAAACTTAACGCATATAAACTAAAGGAGGCAGTGCCCCTTTTTTTCTGCAGGTCGCTCATCCACTAGTCACCTCCGAGAATGCCTCGGCAAAATGTCCTTCATGTACAGCGAAAACCCGAATCCCTCTGGAACGGGCAGCTGTTTTTAATGACAGCTCAGACCCTGAAACAGGCTCCTGGTTGTTTTTCACCAAAAATATGGTTACCGACCCATGGCCCTTTGAACTGTAAACGGCTTTATCAATTAGCCTCTCTGTCAGCTTGGCGGTTATGAGCATCAGCGTATTCTGTCTGCCGGCGAAGCTTTCCGCTGCAAGCACCTGTTCGAAAGGAACCGAGCTATCCGCTTTAATTTTTGCCAGATGGTATAGGAGTTTATGCTGTTGTTCCTCTCCGCCCCGCATCGGGAGCATCGATCGTTCACCACTGACTGTCAACAGACCAACTTCCACACCTTTTCGCAGCATCGCCCTCAGCATAGAAGCACCAAAGGTTACGACGGCTTCGAACTGCGGGACATCCTCGCAATCCATCAGCACAAGCACTTCATGGGATTGGCGCTGTTCGAATTCCTTTGTCATAAAATCGTTCCGCTTAGCTGACGCCTTCCAGTTTATCCATGAAAAGCGGTCACCCGGCTGGTATTCGCGGACTCCAACCGACATAGTCGAATCTCTCGAGATCCGCTCATTCGAACTGGCCGCCCCCTGGTCGAAGCGGTTTTCAAAAGGACGGTAAACCATTTCTTCATAGGAGGGATACACAAGGATTCTATCCTCAAGCGGCAGGACCTTTTCCCGCTCCGCCAGTCCCAGCAAATCGCCAGTCTTCAGGCGTATCCCCCGCAACACATGCTCTCCTCTCGGGATATTTTTGACCGTATAGTCAAGAGTGAATGTCTTTCTGAAACCGGGAAAAATAAGTCTCCTCGCTTCTTTCATTCGGCTCTCCGGCAGGGAATCATCGGCCATTTCTTCCACGATTAAATAAAATAGCGGAAAAGCTGCCCCCCTTTTCAGGGTAACCCGGACTTTGACCGGTTCTCCAGCGACAAACTCCCGGTGACTAAATGTCCTCTCCCCGCTGAAGCGGCCCAAAGGATACAACGACACTCCCAATGCAAACAAGGCAAAGGGAAGAAAGCTGTAAAACAGGAACCAGCTGACGAAACCGCCCTGGAACATGGCATAGGAAAAGGCAAAGAGCATTAACACCAGCAGGAACATCAGCTTCCATATTTCCTTGAAGCGCCCAAATAAGGATCTCATGCTACTTCACTAGCCTTTGTACTGGAACCGGAACTCTTGCAAGGACACGGTCGACCACTTCCTCTGTGCTGATTCCCTCAAAGCGCGCTTCCGATTTCAGGATGATCCGGTGGCAAAATACATAGGGAGCAAGATATTGAACATCATCGGGCAGGACATAGTCCCTTCCCTCCATAAAAGCATAAGCCTGGGAGGCTTTCATCAGGGCAATCGAACCACGAGGACTGACTCCAAGGTATACACTGGCATGGTCACGGGTCCTGGCGGCCAAATCAACAATGTAGCGCGTGATCGATTCGTCAACAAAGACATGTTTAACCTCTTCCATCAGCTGGCGCAGCTCGGCTATGCTCACGACCGGCTCCAATTCTTCAATCGGCGCTGTCTTTTGTGCACGTCTAAGCACTTCCATTTCATCATCTATTCCAGGGTAGCCCATTTTCATTTTCAGCAGGAAACGGTCAAGCTGCGCTTCAGGCAGTGGGTATGTTCCCTCATATTCAATAGGATTCTGAGTAGCCATGACAAAAAACGGCTTGTCCAGCTTATAAGTAACCCCGTCCACCGTCACGCTATGTTCCTCCATGCCTTCAAGGAGGGCTGACTGTGTTTTGGGCGATGTCCGGTTGATTTCATCAGCCAGGATGATATTCCCGATAATCGGGCCAGGACGGAACTGGAACTCCATTTCTTTTGGATTGTAAATGGAAACACCTGTTACATCGGAGGGAAGCAGATCAGGGGTAAATTGAATTCTGCGGAACTCGGCGCTGACAGATTTCGCTAAAGCACGAACCATCATCGTTTTTCCAACGCCAGGCACATCCTCAAGCAGAACATGCCCGCCTGAAAGGAGCGCCACTAAGCTTAGTTGGGCGACCTCCTTCTTTCCCGTCATAACCTTTTCTATATTTTGAAGTATCTGTTCAATTGCAGGATTGGTTCGATTGCTCATTCAATTTCCTCCCATTTCCTTTTTATAGCAAAGCACTAGGCAGTTTTTCCCGTAAGATACACTCTTCATTATAACCTATATTTCCACTATTTTCTGTAAAAAACAGCTCCCTCGCTCCCTTTAAATAACAAAAAGAAAATCCCCCCTCGGGAAGATTTTCGTTTAGGCATAAGCAGATTTATAACAGGCTCTGATTCATGCACCGTGCAGTGGAAGGAAGACCTTGCTCATGTGCATTTTTCCTCCCAATCTTACCTAAATATTCCAAATGATTTGAAAAATCAGGAGAAAATGATTAAACGCGTTTTTGAAGGATTTCCGCCTATTGGAGGAGTTTCCTTCGGTTCTCATAGGGAAAAGGGAAAGCGGGACACGCCGGGTGTTTTTCTTAGGCATGCAGCCGAGAATTAAGGAGGTGGAGGATACCGGATTTCCAAGGTTAATGGAATGATTGAATACATACTTTCAGAGAGATAGGAGCGTTTAAATGAATTACATAAAGCTTTATGCAGCCGTGGCTGCCGTTATTTTTGTATTTAGTTTCTCACAGTTGAAAGTCGAGGCTTCCCAGTTATTGAGACAGGGTTCCGCAGGTTCCGATGTGACTTATATTCAATCTGTTCTCAAGAAAATGGGGTATTTCAACACAAGCACGACTGGATTTTATGGCAATGTGACGGCTAGCGCCGTGGAACAATTCCAGCGGGACTTTGGCATCCCGGCCACAGGACAAGTCGGTCCCCAGACCACTGCCATGATTAACAATGCCGTGAGAATGGCCCATGTTGTTCACGGGGAAGCGAGAGGCGAAAATTACGAAGGGCAAGTTGCTGTGGCGGCAGTGATTTTAAACCGTGTAGAATCAAAAGAATTCCCTGACAGCATTGATCAAGTCATCTTCCAGCGCAATGCTTTCACTGCGGTCAATGACGGGCAGTACTACCTTTATCCTGATTCTTATGCCTACCATGCTGTAAAAGATGCCTTTCTTGGATGGGACCCATCCTACGGCGCCGTTTATTACTATAATCCGGGAATCGCGACAAATCAGTGGATTTTCACTAGGACGACAATAAAAGATATCGGAAATCACCGATTTGCCTATTAATTTCGGGCTAAATAGAAGCTTCCAGGGCTGCAAATGGAAGCTTCTCTTCATATAGGTGCTGCTCATTGTCATCGTCCGTTCAGCCTATATCGTAATGATTTCAATATTGCCAAGCAACTCGGCAATTTCCCGCTCTCCCTCTACTGCCCACTTCGATTTCTCCTGTATCGGCCCATCTTTATCGACTGGACTTTTAAATTGTTCCATGCCCGTTGTTGTGAGGACAGCGCTGTCTTCCTGATCGATGTCTGTATCGGCGATATGATTGATCACAAATGGAGTACCAAAGACCACCCTGGCGTCGTTGTCGTCCAGGTTTCCATCCGCCACATCGAACGGGACGCGCAAATAGATGGTTTCCCCGTCTTCATCAGCGAGGGTCTTATCAAACATTCCGTGGTCATAGTCCCAATTTCCGCCGATATCGAATCCATGACTCTCGAATGCATCCACTATATCGGCATATCGCGCCCCTTTTCCTTCCAGTTCTGTCTCAAGTTTTATCATTGTCTATCCCTCCTTTTTTCATTTCTGTTTACCCGAACATAAATCTGTTAAAACGGGAGGGAGGAGCCAGTCCCAAAAAACATAAGCCACTGCAGAATAGAAGGCGCTCTTTGCTTTCAATTCTGCAGTGGCTTATTACCTGGCTGGGCTTATCGCCGAACAGCAAAAACAAGATTCTATTTAGTAACCCATTTAGCATTGTCGATTTTCAAACTTAATTTGTAGATATTTCTCGGGAAATTGTTGAATGATGAAAGATAATGAAACAAATTGTTGGACTTATGTTTTTGTCCATTTACATTTTTTGTATATATCATCAACATTCGTTCATATCGCCCGGCGATACAATGGTTAGCCCTTTGGGGCCTGTCATTTACGGAATAAGGAGAAAAGCGCACTCCACTTCCCTTGTGGTCTTTGTATCGCTTCTTCCAGCCGCCTATTAAAATCATTTTGCGAGTTCCATTCTTCTTTCTGCTCTTCCCGTATACTTTGTATTTCCTTCTGCAATTCTTCACTTTTTTGTTTTTCCTGTTCCAGCAAGGCTTCATAATAGGCATTTTGCTTTTCGGTCAACTTTTCAATTTTAACATTCGTTTTTTGCGCTGAATTGCTAATGGTGGAGCTTATGGCATGATGGTCCTGCTGCAGTCGGGAAACCGATTGCTTTAGCAGTGCCATATCGCTTTTCAGCTGGACATTCATTTCGCGGGCGGCTGCGAGTTCATTGAATACAAACATCAGGGCTTCTTTTAATTGATTGGGGTCTTGAGGAAGTTGGTCATATGTATCGGTTATCGCAACCTCCGATCCACTGGGTTGTGCCAGCTTTTCTTTTTGTTGGGATACAAGGTCTTTGGCCGTATCGTCCAGGGGCTTGTCCGTATCGCGCAGCGCTATAAGCGCTGCAATGTCCGATTGAACAAAGATACGCCGGTCGCCATCCTTTAAAAATTCATATCCATTCCGTTCTAATATTTGGCCATACTTGCGAACAGTAGGAGTGGCAATCCCCACTTCCTCTGCTACTTCCTTGGAAGAGAAAGCTCGTTCATTCGGTTGTATATCACGTCGCATATCGGGCCTCCTTTCCTTTTAAATATGAGGGTTTTCAGAACGAATTGCAAGGGTTATATCGCCCAGCGATATACAAAAACGACCTAGAACAGACAGGTATGCCGGATACAGCATATCACTCTCTAATCTAGGCCTTGTTTGACAACATTATCTGTTTCTGAAAAGGATCACCTTTTCCTGAAACCCTTTTATATGTTTTTACACTGGACCTTTGGTGATCCCTGTAAGTTTGAAATTGATGGCAAAGATTTTTGCATTGATATCGGCGATTCCAAATTGCGCCAACCTTTTGGAATGCTTGTCTAAATACTTCGAGGCTGTTTCTTTTGAAAGATAGATTCCTCCGGCTTCGTTTGTTTCAGGGCTTTCAGTCCAGATTTTCCATAGGAAGCCCTCTTCCTCATTAATACTTTTTGCCAGGCCGGAAAAAGCCTCCGCCATTTCATCACCAAAAGGTCCATCCATCTTGAAATCCACTTGTAATACGTACGCCATTGTCGTTCTCCTCTCGTTATTTTTTAGCGATAATATACTTTTCCCCAAGAATCTCCTTCATATGATATTCATCGAGGTACAGTTCTTTTTCAATAAAGCCTTTTACCTCTGATTGTTCCAGATCGTACATCACTTCGATTTCTTTTGAAAACAGAAGTTTTTCTTTTTCAAGCAAGCTGGAAAGGGATGGCTGTTGCCTTGGCTGCAGATCTTCCTTATCCAGAACCTGCTTCAGCCCGTTAACATAGTACTCAAACGGACGGCCGCCAACAATTTTTACTCCTTTATTTTCCTCATTGATCATAATGATGGTGGGAAATCCCCTGACTCCCAGGCTTCTCGCAAGGGCAAAATCTTCATTCAGCCATTCTTGCCCGATTTCCTTTTCTGCTTCATGAACAATGGCTTCTCCATCCAGCCCCAATTCCTGGACAATTTCAACCATAACTGACCTCTCAGCAATATTTTGATTGAAAGCGAACAGTGCTTCTCGTGCACGCCGTAAATATTCATTTGCCAGAGTGCTGCCATGTTGTTTTTGAATGACTTTAAACACTCTGGACGGTGGATAGGAGGAATGAACCGGATTATCAATCATCAGTGACCCGTCAATTGGCATTCGGGAAAACTCTCCTACCTCCCTCCAATGGCCTGCAACATCCGCCGGACCTGAAATTCCGTTTGCAGGATCAACAGGACCGTCCCCCCATTTTTCCAATAACCCGCCCATTACTGTATGACTGTTTAAATAGTGTCCGTATTGCTCGATAAAGCGGCGGAGAACGGGTTCGATTGCCCAGCAATGGGAACAGATGGGATCCGTTACATAATAAAGATTGATAGTTTTGTTCGGTGCATTAAAATCCACCATCTCCATATCTTCTCCTCCTGCCACACCACATACCCCTGTTTCTGTATCACAAATCATATTTGGTTTTTTCACCTTGCAGTTCCCCCTTTATATTGATTAATGTCAACCCCATTTGCTTTGTAATTGTATCTTAGTTCATAATGAATACCATATACACCAATAGATTATGAGAATTGTCGTTTATCCAACACATTGGAAATATTGTTGAAAAAATGGGAGGAAGTTTCGAAGTGACCCAAACAAAGACGGACCCCCGAATCCTGCGTACCCGGAAATTAATCATGGATTCCTTTATTGAACTATCAGGCAAAAAGGAATTTAAGGATATTACTGTAAAAGACATTACGGCGGAAGCCATGATTAACCGGGCAACCTTCTATTATCATTTTGAGGATATTTATGATTTGCTTGAAAAGGTTTTATCGGAAGTCTTATTGATCAACTTAAATGGGAATGCATTTGAGGATGGTGAACTGAGTGAGAGTACGCTAGCCAGTATCTTTAAAGCGATAACGGAATTCCAGCTATCCCTGTCCAACCGATGTCACAGAGGGTATGAGGATACCATTGCCCGCATTGTCAGGGAGCAGCTCGAAATCATTTTTTACAGAATGCTGTTAAAACAAAACCGCTTGGAAGAGGATGAATCCCTTAAGATAACAGCTGTGATTTTAAGCTGGGGGATTTACGGAGCTTCCGTGGAATGGAGAAGGAACAGCACTATTACGCCGCCGGAAGAGTTTATTAAAAAAGCCATGCCATACATCATGTCAGGCATTAAATCGGCCTCCGAAAACAAGGGAAATTAACAAAGCCGAGTTCAAATTCGAACCCGGCTTTGCTTCATAGTTGTTTTCGTTATGTCTGCCACCCCTTAGCAGTATGAATTACCTTCCTGCCAACATTAATCCAATTTGGGCCATTAATGTACTGCCGATATACGTTCCGCTAAAAACAAAGACAGCCACAATCGCAACTTTCCAGGAAGTATTCTTTAAGTCAACCAACCTGTTGGCTACAGAAATCCCGGCAAAGGTCAGGATCGGTGTTGTGATGGAAAGGAAATCCACCGCTTGGATCGCTTGCACAAAAAAGTCGGAAATCAAGCACATTACAAGGGATGTAATCGAAACCCACCCTAATACTGGAAATTCCCTAATAAATGTAACGGGGGATGATTTTAATTTTTCCGAGATGAGAATTCCAATCATCGAGAAGACCCATAGTACAATCAGGCCCGCAAGAGTCATTCCGGTGACTGCCATTGAATCGGGGTTTTTCAAATGCTTGATAAATTGTGTGAACAAGATAAGGCCAAGACTCAATAAAATGATCAATCCGTATTTAATATAGGAATTACGCAGCATGTTTTGCATGTTTATCACCTCGGACGAAAAGTCTGTACATCAATTGCTGTAACGGAGCCGCAAGAAATACCATTGTAAAGGTACCCAGGAAACTGGTGAGCAGCTGGCTCGCGGATGCATAAGCTAAAATTGTGCTTTCCATTTCTGGTACTTGTGCAACAAGAGAAGCCGACGAGGCACTCATCATACTTCCTGAGCCCATTCCCGAAGCCATTGCCAGGGCCTCGATACTGAAGCCAAAGTGAAGCAGGAGCGGTGCAAATATACTGAAGAAAATCGTGCCAAATAATGTACCGATAATATAAAGGGATAAGACCCCTCTTCCTTCATCAGAATCCAGAGTGTATTTTTCCGAGATATACGCAAGTTCCCCTTCACGGCCAATTCCTAATGTAGCTCCAATCGCTTCGCGTCGCAGCCCAAGCAAAAGGGCAACAGGCAGACCTAATAGCACAGTCCCAAGGTTTCCAACTTCCTGGGCGATGAATACCCAGCCAATCTGAAGAATTTCACCGAATTTAGGGGCAACGTCCGCCCCATACCTAGCCATAAGTGGCAGCATTATGAAAATCAGGTATTTTCCTGCAAAATCAACATTCTCTTTACTGTACACCTTTTTCCAAAAGCCTTTGCGAAACAAATTCAGACCTAGGACCATCGTAATGATAATGGCAAATACAAGCGGCAATAAGCCAATTGAAAAACTGCCAACCATTACGCTTTGAAACCCGATCATTTCAGCAGCAGTTATGACTGCTAGTGCGAATAGAATGAGATAAATAAAATTTTTCTTCATGTTAGATTCCTTTCTTATCCGGGATCAGTTCATTCATTAATTCGATATAATCTTCATAGCTTCTTCTATACAATTTCGAAGGGTCAATGTTCCCATTCATTTTTTCAAATACCTGTGCTAGGAATCTGGGGAATATCTCGAAAATAAATTCCGGATCGACATGAATAAAGTCATCTCCATGAATTGTCCCCTTAAAGCCGCTGTAACCAATTTGAATGCAAGGAATCATATAGGACAGGTCGCCAATATCTCCAGCCGCACTAATGGGATCATCATTGAACAGCACATCAATTTCATCGTTTTCTTCAAATGCACTCCAAACAAATTCCGATAAATAACGATTTTGTTTAAAAGGCAAGTAACCCATCTGTGTAGAAACCTCTACATCTCCTTGTAGGGCTCTCGCACTACCCTTTGCCGCATCATCGAGCTTATCTGCTGCTTCCTTCATATATTCAACCGATAAAGTTCGCAAATCTGTCCCTACGGTAATAGCGTTTGGAATCACATTGGTTGACATATCTGATTCCAGCACAATCGGATTAATCCTTACCTTTTCTGCATCCTTAAGCTGTTGCCGGCTTAATCCGACCGCGACGTTAAACAAGGTAGACATGTTATAGGCATTTTTTGAAGAAAACGGATCGAACCCTGCATGGGTGGCTTTTCCGATAAATTTATATTTCTTGTACAAAAATCCAGCCAAATCGCAGTTAGTATTTATCGTTCGCTTTTCAAATTCTCCCCCAATGGCATGGACACAGATGCCAAGGTCAATATCATTAAAAACGCCAAGCTTCATCGCCTCCGGCTTACCGCCATAATGAGTGATCTTGTCTTGCTGTATTAACTGGTCGCGGAAAGCGAGATCCAAATACTCCTCAGCAGGAACAAAGATAAAGGATATTTTATAGTTATAATCCTGATAATTTTTAGACTTCACAAAATATTTGTATAAAGCAAGTGCGATGCCAACCTGTGTATAATGTCCACAGTTGTGTGCAGCGCCCGTCTTTTTGTCGGCATACATATGCGATGGGGCATACACCGCATCTAATTCTGCTATAAACGCTATGTGTAAATCCTTTTCCTGATTGCCCAATGTGGTCTTAATACCAGTCGTGCTGAACTCTTCTATCCGAACATCGGGATTCATCTGTTTTAAACACTCAATAATCTTTTCTTTCGTTCTTTCTTCTTTATATCCCAGCTCTGGATGAAAATAGATCTCTTCCGCCACTTTTTTAATCTCTTTATATTGTTTTTTGAAAATCATTTTCGATTCTCCTTTGTATCGGCATGAATCTTTCTTTTAATTAATTAGTTTTTCTACCCCTTAATAAGCCATTAACCATTATCTGTCTTTTACATCGTTTTCGAATCCAAAATAAGGTATTTTCGAATGAAAAACATCCAAATCCGAACATTTTTTATTATATTATAAAAAATGTTCGATTTCAACCTTTTTCATCAAATGTTATACCCCCTAGCAAATAAAAAGGCTCCCGCCAGTTTATTCGACTGACGAGAGCCTATCTTCCATTCAGGAACTGCTAGATAAATGACCTATCTCTTCCCCTTGTCATAAATTTCCCCCAGAGCTCTCGGAGCACGGTTTGATTTAGAGAAAAAGATCAATAACAATAGCGTTAATACGTAGGGTAAGATCATGAATAGATCAGTGAAGCTGCTTGGCAATGCCATTGACTGGGCAATAAACGCTCCCCCGGATTTGGCAAAACCAAATAAAAGACAAGCGGCCAAAGTAGGGAGAATCCTCCAATTCCCAAATATTAAGGCTGCAATGGCCAGGAACCCATATCCCATATAAATATTTGAAGAAAAGTTGGCTGAAATTGAATAGGCAAAACACATGCCACCCAGGCCGGATAATAGGCCCGAAATCAGTACCGCAGAAAACCTGGTTTTCGCAACATCTACACCTGCTGCATCAACAGAGTGAGGATTCTCACCGCTCGCTCTCAGGCGCATCCCAAATTTTGTTTTATATAAGAGATACCAGGCAAATAAGGCAATCACGATAATAATCACTTCAAATGGATACACATTCGTAAAAACAGCACCAATGACTGGTATGTTCGCTAACCCCTCAATGGTAAATCGGTCCGATACACCCAATTGGAACTTATCGGAAGCTGTTCCAAACACAAATGAATTTATTTGTGCGGTTAAAAACGTGGTTAGCGCCAACGCCAAAATGTTAATGACGACCCCGCTTATCACTTGATCTGCCTTAAACTTGATACATAGCACCGCGTGAATAATCGAAAAACCCATTCCGCCAATCATTGAAAATAGCAGTGCCACGTAAAAAAGATTTTGAATATCTGTGCCGGAAGCATTGGCCATTAATACAGCCGACAGCGCTCCGATGAATGCCCCAAACCCCTGAAACCCTTCAAGTGCCAGATTGGTAATCCCGCTCTTTTCACTATATATTCCCCCTATGGCTATAATAAAAAGAGGGAGAGCAAAGGATAATCCATCAATAATTATTGTATCCATTATGACTCACTCTCCTTTTGATCCAATTCTTTATCCTTAAGGGAACTGACTTTATGTTTCAGGTAGGCACCACATGCACTGAACAACAGGATCAGCCCGACGATAACAGAAGAAATTTCCTGCCTGATTCCTGCCTGTGAACTCATGTACGTGCTTCCCTGTTCAATAATCGATACTAAAAAGGATGAAAAAATAACCCCGATTGGATGAGAGTTTCCTAATAACGATACAGCAATGGAATCAAAACCAATACTTGATAAAACTTTGGGCTGTATGGAAGCAAAATAACCTAAATAATAAGTGACACCTGCCAGACCAGCCAGCCCGCCGGAAATTACCATGGCCAGGACTGTATTTCTTCCGACATTCATTCCTGCATATTTTGCTGCATTACGGCTGGAACCGACCGCTTTAATTTCAAAACCAACTACTGTCTTGTCCATGAAAAACTTTAAGAAAACAGCGGTAAAAATGGCTAGGATAAAGCCCAATGGAAGATCCATTTTCAAGTTGGCCATTTCGACATTTACTAAAGTTAATCTTGCTGCTTCTGAGATGTATTGGGATTGCCTTGAAACAGGATCAATGTAATACATTTGAATAAAAAAGCTTATAACATACTGGGCAATATAATTTAACATAATCGTAGATACGACTTCATTAATGTTAAATTTATATTTTAGCCACCCCACTAATCCTCCCATTAAGCCACCGGCGGTCATACCGATTACCAGTACAAGCGGCTTGGCGATGATGGCATCCAATCCACTGTAGCCAACCAGGATTGTCGCCAAAAAACCGGATACGAGCATTTGTCCGGAAACCCCAATATTAAATAGACCCGCCTTAAAGGCAACAGCGACTGCCAAGCTGGCAAACACAAGCGGCGTCATGGCGTTCAGCAAACTCAAAAAGTCAGTCAGCATACTTTTATAGCCGGCATAGGAAGGCTTAGGCAGGATTCCTGCCCCCTGTAACAAGTTATAAAATGCCTGGATGGGGTTTTTGCCAATGATTAGGATGACAATAGCCGCGGCAATAAAACTTATTAGGATGGCGACTAATGGAATCGTGACAGGCTGCCATTTCTCATCCCTGATTGGCCGGATTAGATTGTTCTTCGCGTTGTTTTTTCTCTTAACTTTACTCATGCTTTGCCCCCATCATATACTCTCCGACTTCATTCGTCGTTAAGGATTCACTGCTGGCAATCTTTTGAAGCTGGCCATTGTAGATCACTCCAATGGTATCCGCTACATTCATGATTTCATCCAACTCCAATGAAACTAGTAAAATCGCTCTACCTTGGTCTCTTTCTTTAATCATCATCTTATGAATATTTTCAATCGCCCCAATGTCAACACCCCGTGTTGGCTGGACGAAAATCATCAGTGAAGATTGCAATTCAATTTCGCGTCCAATAATCGTTTTTTGCTGATTTCCCCCGCTCATCGAACGAACCTGTGTCTTGATGCCTTGTCCGCTTCTAATATCATATTTGTCAATCAGGCTGCTGCCGAATTGCTCGAATTCCTCTTTGTTTAAAATTCCCTTTTTGGCAAATGGCTCCCTATAGTACTGCTTTAATGCCAAATTGGTTGAAAGATCAAAATCCAATACTAATCCAAAGCTTTGGCGATCCTCAGGTATATAGGATATTCCTGCTTCTGTTCTTTTTCTGATGCTTTCATTCGTTATGTCCTTACCGTTCAGTAAAATTTCACCGCCGCTGACCTTCGTTAACCCGGCAATGGCATCGGCAATTTCAACCTGGCCATTGTCGGCGACTCCAGCGATCGCAAAGATTTCTCCACTCTTTATGGTAAAAGAAACATCTTTGACTACTTCAAATCCATCTTCATTTTTCACATTCAGGTGTTCAACCTTCAATACTTCCTCTTTAAACGCAGCAGGATTTTTATCCGATTTCAGGTTTACCTCCCTGCCAACCATGAGTTGGGCCATTTTCCTCGTGGACGTTTCCTTGACATCCAACACATCTATTAATTTGCCCTTGTTCAATACTGCACATCGATCGGCTACTTTCTTGATCTCTTCCAGCTTATGTGTAATTAAGATAATGGTTTTCCCGCCGTTCCGCAGGCCTTCGATAATGCCGAGCAAGAAGTCAATTTCCTGTGGCGTTAAGACAGCCGTCGGTTCATCGAATATAAGGATGTCCGCTTCACGATACAGCACTTTTAAAATTTCTACCCGCTGCTGCATGGAAACAGTAAGATCGGATATTTTCTTCGTCGGATCCACCTCTAGGCCAAAGCTTTTAGACAGTTCTTCAATTTTTCGATTGGCACTCCGGATATCGACGTATGGGAAGATACCTGCCAGCTTTTTGACCGGCTCAACTCCCAAGATAATATTCTCTGTAATCGTATAATCGGAAACGAGCTTAAAGTGCTGATGGACCATTCCAATGTTAAGCTTTGCCGCATGATTGGGTGAACTGATTTGGACCTTCTCACCCCGGATATAAATGTCTCCTTCATCCGGTTCATACATGCCGCCAAGCATACTCATCAGCGTTGATTTACCAGCCCCATTCTCTCCAAGCAGGGCAAAGATTTCTCCTTTTTTAATGCCAATGGATACATTGTCATTTGCCACGATTCCAGGGAAACGTTTGGTTATATGTTTCATTTCTACAATATAATCAGACATCTTTCGTCTCCTTTATATGAAATAATAGAAAAGAAGGGAAAAGAAGTTCATCATTCCCCAGTTTTTAAATGGAGGGAATGATAAACTTCTTTCTAATGGGTCATTTTATATTTATTTCTATCTCTTATAACCCTGGAAACTTTTCTGGAGTATGGCCATTGAAATTGGATGCAGGTACGATTGTGCCGTCTTTTACCAGCTCGTAAGCTTCATTCATTTTATTAAGTGTATCCTCTGATAATTGATGACGTCCTTCGTCTTTTATAAATCCGGTGGAATCTGTATCTGCATGAAGAACGACATTTCCGCCTTTAAAGCTTCCATCAACAACAGAATTTAATGCTTTTTCAATATTCATAGCCATGAATTTTACCGCAGATGTCAATACGATATTTTCAGAACCATTTACACCTTCACCAAATTGGTCAACATCGACACCAATTACCTTAACATCTTCTTTAGCTTCTTTAACTGCTGTGAATACACCATTTCCAGTGCCGCCTGCGGCAACAAAGATAATATCTGCACCTTTTTCAATCAAGGCGTTCCCAACCACTTTACCCGTTGCTGGATCTGCAAAGGATCCCGCATAGTTCCCGCCAACGTCAGTTCCATTTACATCAGTCCCTGAATACCCTGACAGCTCAACGACTTCTACATTTTTGCCAAAAACAGCATTGGCATAATTCACACCTGATTCAAAGCCAAATTGATAATTTACATTTGATGGATAAGCGATACCGTTTACAACGGCTACTTTATTTGTTTTTGTTTCAAGTGCGGCGGCCATTCCTGCAAAAAAGCCACTTTCTTGTTCAGCAAAGTTCATGGCGTAAATATTTTCGAAATCTTTTTGATCACCTACAGGCGCAGGCTCAGAGTCATTCAGGATAAAGATTTTATCAGGGTTTTCTACCGCCAGGCTGGAAACCCCGGCAAATTGAAAACCAGGTGTCACAATCACGTCATAGTCCGCGACAATATCAGCAACCGCTTGTACTGCCGCAGCCGGATCACCAGTTTCTTCTTTTACAGCCTTTACGGTTGCTGTCGGATGATTTTCAATAAAGCTCAAAATACCGTTATAATTATCTTCATTAAAGCTGCCATCATCCACACCTGAAGGGCTTGTCACAATGGCAATTTTCAATCCCTCTTCACCTGTTCCAGCTTCAGCTTCATTTTCAGTTGCTGATTTATTTCCGCACGCTGCCAAAACAGCAGCCATAAATGCAATGAATAATATCATTACAAATTTCTTTGTATTTTTCTCCATCGAATGGATCCCCCTCTGTTTATCATGGTTGTTTTTGTAAAAATTAAAAAAAGCACCGATTTATACCGGTGCTTGACTGAGGGGGGTAAATAAGGGAATGGGAAATAAAGCTTATCCCCATATTTATATACACACCTCGTAGTCAAGCCATTTACGGTAGCTTGGTAGAAACTTTCGGGCCATATCCCCAATATTATACGAGAATAATATTTAATTTTTACAAACCCATAGTAACACTCGAAAATGGGGATGTCAACAAAAATGCGAATACTTTTATAAAAATAAACATTAACGTTCGGAAATAAGAGGAAAATAGCCAGAAAATCACGACCGGTTTTTCTTATAACAAAACATTACACCAATACTAACAAGTGAATTCATGGATAATATGGATAATCGAGCAGTTAATGTTTATGAAAACCGGAATAGAATATTGTCTAGAAATAATTTTTCTGTTATTTTAAAAAAATCACTTATCTAATTGGAGGTATTTGCTATGAATCGTCATGACCCGCAATTTTATATTTCAAAACTTGGACTAACTCCCCATAAAGAAGGCGGATATTATAGAGAAACATTTCAATCTGCAGAGGTGACCTCCGATAAAGAGTTAACCGTGGATTTCGAAGGGAAGCGCAGACTATATACGAGTATTTATTTTCTATTAACGTCGAAGGACATTTCCCATTTTCATCGCTTAAAATCTGACGAATTATGGTATTTTCATGCAGGCAGCCCTCTAACAATTCATATGATTGAGGAAAATGGGGAGTATAAAGAAATGAAATTAGGATTGAATCTCGATGAAGGAGAAGTCCCACAAGCATTAGTTCCGAAGAATGCCATCTTTGGATCATCTGTCATGGGTGAGGATACCTTCTCTTTGGTGGGATGTATGGTATCGCCAGGTTTTGAATATAAGGACTTTGAGTTATTCACACAAAGCGAACTTCTGTTAAAATATCCTCAGCATAAAGAGGTAATCATGAAGATGGCCTATGAAATCATTCCTGATTAATGACAACGATAAAAAAGAGGCTTCCCAAAAGTTTACTCCACTTTTGGGAAGCCTCGACTAATATTAAAAAACAGCAGAATATATTCCAAAAATATTGACATCACTTTTCCCGTTATTTATACTTTTAATGGAAAAAGAGATGGAGTTCTATACATTTGAAATGAAATAGGTTGATAGTTTATTAGCTTAGCGGGCAAATACTATAACCTTATTTTTAAGATTCAACTGCACTAGGCTCCTCTTCTTCCTCCGTGACCGATTTCACATAGTCAATGATGACAATGGTTTCTTCATCCTCATGCTTGATGGTGCAGTTGCCATAATCTAATTTAACATCTGATATTTTTACAGCATGGCCGATTTGAAAATTAGTCATGTCTATTTCAATATTATCAGGTATATCATTTGCTTTTGCTGTTATATCCAATTCGTGAAGATATTGTTTAACAACCCCTCCGGCTTTCTCACCAGCCGATGTCCCCTTTAGGATCACACTGACTTTTGTATCAATTTCAGTGTCCTTATCTACGTGAAGAAAATCCACGTGAAGCATATCTTTTGTTACCGGGTCATTCTGGTAATCCCTTAAAATCACATTTTTTGATTTTCCATCAAGATTCAGAGATATTATTCCATTTCTGCCAACACCTTTTATGACTCTTAATAAATCGGTGTTTTTAATAAAAATCGACCTCGTATCCATATCCCTTCCATAAACGATGCCTGGGATTCCCCCATCCAATCTCAATTTTTTCAATGCAGATTTTTTTACAATCTTTCTTTTTTCAGCTACTAACGTATTCACTTAACTTCCACCTTTCTCTTTTCCTTTAGGTCATTCCAAGACAACTAAAATTGTCTTACAATTCAAGTATATCCAAACCATTATGTTATTTCAAATTAACCCGATTGCTTAGCTGAGTTATAACTCTATCCAGGTTTGGGAGGTTTTGAATACCGCCAAGGATGTTTATGCAAATGAAAAAAGAGGCCTCTCAAAAGTTCACTGAACTCTTGAGAGGCCTCCGTTCATTTCCTTTATGTTGGCAAAATGCAGCAAGTTGCCAACAAATCCTTATAAATCAAGGCTGTGAGGGCGTTATTACATTAATTCATTTTTAAAACAGGTTTAATAACTGAACCATTCTCTGATTCTTCGAAGGCCTCATTTATTTGTTCAAATTCATAGAATTTTACCATTCGGTCAAATGGAAATTGTCCCTTCTTATAGTAAGAAATCAATTCTGGAATAAATTTTTGTGGAATTGCATCTCCTTGACTGGTTCCTACAATACTGATACCTCCCAGTGCTAAGGTTTCCAAAGGTATAGTAAGACTATAATCAGTAACGACAGTAGCAAGTTTTCCAAAAGTATCCAATGATGCGACTGCTTGTTCGATTACCATATCTACTCCAGTAGTATCAAGTACATTCTGCACTCTTGCCCCAGTAATATCTTTGATCTTTTCGGCAATCTCGACATCTTTGCCACTTTTAATAGTAGCTGTCGCCCCCAACTCTTCAGCAAGTTCTAAGCGATTTTCATGGAGATCAATTCCAATAATATGTTCGCAACCTGCAATTTTAGCAGCCATAATGGCACTTAATCCAACAGCCCCGACTCCAAATACCGCAATTGAACTACCTGCTTTAGGTTTTAGCACATTCAAAACAGTACTAGCTCCTGTTTGTAAGCCACAACCTAGTGGAGCCGCTAAAGCTAAGTCCATATCCTTATCAATTTTGACAACATTCCTTTTGTTAACGAGTGAGTATGTTGCAAAGGAAGATTGTCCAAAGAATCTGGAAACCAATTTATTGGTATCTTGATCTATATGACTATTTAAATTAAGGTCAGCATAATACCTGCAATGTGCAGGGTGATTAGCTAAACAATTATCACATTTTCCGCAACTTGCAAATGAGACAACCACATGATCTCCTTTTTGCAATTCAGTAACTTCAGATCCTATCTCTTCAACAATTCCAGCGCCTTCATGACCAAGAACTGCGGGTGGGTTAACCATACCGGTGTCTCTCCCTGAAACATCAGTATGACAAATCCCGGATGCTGTTACTTTTATTAAAACATCCTTCGGACCAAGTTCAGGCAGTTCGATGTCAGTAATTTCAAAAGGGTGTCCCGTTTTGGGGGTTACTGCAGCTTGTATTTTCATAATTATATTCTCTCCTTATCTAAAGTTTGTATCTGCTTTCTAATAGCAATTCATTCGCAGGAATTTCCGGAGATAGTCTATTTGTTTCCTCTTTCTGCACCATCCCGAGTAGACCTTATCTCTAATCCCGTTCCCCATCCGTATAAAAATAAACGTTGAGTCCAAATACGGTTAGATTAAATCAATAAAAGTGACACTCATTTCCCCGACAATCGTTTGGCTCATTAGAGATGTACTCCGCAATCTGGCTCGATTGATGAACATATGTTAGCTTTTCAAAGAAAATATGTTAAATAAGAAAATAAAAAAAGAAGCTTCCCAAAAGTTTTCACAACTTTTGAGAAGCCTCTAGATTAGCAAACCACTCTCACCTTACCAACAAATCCTTATCTATCAAGGGTTCGAGGGGCAAATTACATCATGCCGCCCATTCCGCCCATTCCGCCCATGTCAGGCATTCCGCCGCCTGCACCAGCTGGCTCCGGCTTGTCAGCAACAACTGCTTCAGTTGTCAGGAACATAGCCGCAACGCTTGCTGCGTTTTGAAGAGCAGAACGAGTAACTTTAGTTGGGTCAACGATACCAGCCTGGATCATGTTCACCCATTCGCCAGTAGCAGCGTTGAAGCCTGTGCCGATTTCTTCGCGCTTCAGGCGGTCAACGATGACAGACCCTTCAAGGCCTGCGTTGTGTGCGATTGTGCGCACTGGCTCTTCAATTGCACGCAGAACAATGTTGATACCAGTTTGTACATCGCCTTCAGCCTCAAGCTCAGCCACTTTGTTGTATACATTCAGAAGGGCAACTCCACCGCCGGATACGATTCCTTCTTCAACTGCAGCGCGAGTTGAGTTCAGGGCATCCTCGATGCGAAGCTTGCGCTCTTTCAATTCTGTTTCAGTAGCAGCACCAACTTTGATGACTGCAACGCCGCCTGCCAATTTAGCAAGGCGCTCCTGAAGTTTTTCACGGTCGAATTCGGAAGTTGTTTCTTCCAATTGAACGCGGATTTGGTTAACGCGTGCACCGATTTGCGCGCTGTCTCCAGCACCTTCAACGATTGTCGTGTTTTCTTTGGAAACAACGACTTTCGCAGCGCGGCCAAGAGAGTCGATTGTTGCACTCTTAAGATCGCGGCCAAGCTCTTCTGTAATGACTTCTCCGCCAGTAAGGGCAGCGATGTCTTCAAGCATAGCCTTGCGGCGGTCACCGAAGCCAGGAGCTTTGACAGCAACAGCGTTGAATGTTCCGCGAAGCTTGTTGACTACCAATGTAGCAAGGGCTTCCCCTTCAACATCTTCAGCGATCATCAATAATGGCTTGCCTTGCTGTACTACTTGCTCAAGAACTGGCAGGATTTCCTGGATGCTGGCAATCTTCTTGTCAGTGATCAGGATATATGGATTTTCAAGGACTGCTTCCATCTTGTCGGAATCAGTTACCATGTATGGAGAAGCATATCCGCGGTCAAACTGCATACCTTCTACTACGTCCAGTTCAGTTGTGAACCCTTTGGATTCTTCAATTGTGATGACGCCGTCGTTGCCAACGCGTTCCATTGCTTCAGCAATCAGTTGGCCTACTTCTTCATCAGCTGAAGAAATGGCAGCAACCTGGGCGATGGATTCCTTGCCTTCGATTGGCTTGGAAATTGCTTTTAGTTCTGTAACTGCAGTGGCAACCGCTTTTTCGATCCCTTTGCGGATGCCCATTGGGTTTGCACCAGCTGTAACGTTCTTAAGGCCTTCACGGATCATGGCCTGTGCAAGCACAGTTGCAGTAGTTGTACCGTCACCGGCTACATCGTTTGTTTTGCTTGCTACTTCAGCAACAAGCTTTGCACCCATGTTTTCAAAAGCGTCTTCCAATTCGATTTCTTTTGCAATGGTTACACCATCGTTCGTAATAAGCGGGGAACCGAATTTCTTTTCAAGAACCACGTTGCGTCCTTTTGGTCCAAGAGTAACTTTTACGGCATCCGCAAGAGTGTCAACTCCGCGAAGCATCGCGCGGCGCGCTTCTTCACTAAACTTAATCTCTTTAGCCATCGTATAAAAACCTCCTCGTGATTTTCGCTACTTTCTATTCTAATGTCCCGGGTAGCTTTATTCGCCTACAACTGCCAGGATGTCGCTTTCGCGCAGGATCAGGTACTCAGTACCCTGGTACTTCACTTCTGTACCACCGTATTTTGAGAAGATGATGCGGTCGCCAACGTTTACCTCCAAAGCAACGCGCTCTCCGCTTTCAAGAACACGGCCGGAACCTACAGCTACAACTTTGCCTTCCTGAGGCTTCTCTTTAGCTGAGTCAGGTAAAACGATACCGCTTGCAGTTTTTTCTTCAGACTCAACAAGCTCGATTACAATGCGATCACCTAATGGCTTGATCAAGTTAAACAACCTCCTCAAATAATATGTAATTTAGTGGATTATTAGCACTCTCCTCATTTGAGTGCTAACACAATTTATATATTAAATAATCTCCCATTATTTTGCAAGCTTCAAGTTAAAATATTTTTCAATTTTTTCTGCCATATACAGTATAGTCCCATTTGCTTTTTTTAACCCGGGAAAGGCAAAAATTCCTTACAGCCTACCATTTGAACTTTGGTATGTTTTATTGGAAAATAGAAGGATAGCCAAACAAAGGAGACTCAATACTATTGAAAAAGAAATACTGGTTCATCTTAATTGCTTATATTGCCATGCAGCTATCAAGCTTCATTGGCGTTCCGCTGTTTGTATTCATCGGCACGATGATGGGAATGGAATTGAATGAAATGCAGCTTCTGGCTGTCCCGTATTGGCTTGTCTTCAGCTTTTCGCTTGCACTGATTATCATTCTCCTTCTGCTGAGGAGGGAGCCGAAAGCAGATCTGCGGGATGCTGCCGGCCCCTTCCGTTCGGTTATGTGGGGTGTTTTCGGTGTTTTCCTGGCCTTGTTCGCCCAGAGTATGGCGGCAAGCATTGAAAATATGCTGGGGATTGAAATGGGCTCGGACAATACAGAACAAATCATCCGCCTGATTGAGCAGTTCCCGATTATCATCCTGGTCAGTTCCGTCCTGGGACCGATTTTGGAGGAAATTGTGTTCCGGAAGGTTATTTTTGGCAGCCTATATAGGCGCTTCGGCTTCTTTTTATCAGCGCTGATCAGCTCAGTCATCTTTGCGCTGGCTCATTTTGAACCGGAACATGTGATTCTATATTCCGCCATGGGCTTTACCTTTGCCTTCCTCTATGTGAAAACCAAAAGGATCATCGTCCCGATTTTTGCCCATGTCGCGATGAACACCCTAGTCGTCCTGGTTCAATCTGTATTCCGCGAGGATTTGGAGAGAATGATTAAGGAAGCAGAACAAATTCAAAGCTTTATTGGAGGACTTCTATGAAACGCTCGCCCTTATTCTCAGGCATTGTCTATCTCATCCTTGGGCTTCTGTTCACCTATTTTGCCGTGCAGAATGTGAATGACCAGGGCTGGGGATTCTTTTCCTACCTGCTGGTCGTGATCGCGACTTTCGACCTCGGGTCAGGCATCAGAATGATTCTTTTCCACTTTAAATTGAAAACGATCCAGAAAAAGTAACCTGGATGAACGAAAACAGCCAGTGTGCTTGCATGCGCACTGGCTGTTTTTCCTATTCTTCCTCCGGCGATGGATAATGCTTAAGGAAGTAAATAAGGGACTGAAGTTCGACCGCCAGATCGATATGATGGATCCGGATGGATGACGGCACATTGAGCCTTGCCGGAGTAAAATTAAGGATGCCTTTAATATTGGACTTGGCAAGCCTATCGGTAATGGTTTGCGCAACCGCTGAGGGAATCGTCAGGATGGCTACCTGTATTTCCTGCTCAATGATCACTTTTTCAAGGTCATCCATGGAACAAACGCGTACATCGCCAATTTGTGTGCCAATTTTCTCCTCATCGACATCAAATGCGACTTCAATTTTGGTATTATTGTTTTTGGAAAAATTGTAATGTAAAAATGCCGTGCCGAGATTTCCTACTCCTATTAAGGCTACCTTGGTGGTTTCATCCTGATCGAGTGTCTTGCGGAAAAACGTCAGGAGATAGTTGACGTTGTAGCCATAGCCCTTCTTCCCCAAGGCGCCGAAATAGGAGAAATCCCTGCGAATGGTAGCCGAATCAACCTTGACCGCCTCGCTTAGTTCAGCGGATGACACCCTTTGTTTTCCTGAAGAATGCAGGTTCAGTAAAAAACGGTAATAAAGCGGAAGCCTTTTTGCCGTTGCCTGCGGAATTTTCATCGTCTCGTTTGACATTCTCCACCCCCCCTTCATGAACTGTCATTATCTCAATTTTTGTTCCCGGTTAAAATCGCCGTTCTTGCCGCCTGTCTTTTCGACAAGATATGTTTTGCCTATGACCATGCCCTTGTCGACTGCCTTGCACATATCATAAACAGTTAAAGCTGTAACGGAGGCGGCTGTTAACGCTTCCATTTCTACTCCCGTATTCCCTTTTGTTTTCACAGATGCGGAGATATCCAGAATATATTCATCGGCTCCCGCTTTCTCCCATGAAAAGGAGATATCAATCCCTGTCAGGGGCAGCGGATGGCACATAGGAATGATTTCAGATGTTTTTTTGCATGCCATGATGCCTGCTACCTGGGCAACAGCCAAAACATCGCCTTTTTTTATTTTATTTTCATTAATTTTTTCATAGATTTCTTTATTTACAATGATGCTGGAACGGGCAATGGCCGTCCGCACACTTTCAGGTTTCGCACTGACATCGACCATCTTGGCCCTGCCTTCTTCATTAAAATGAGTAAACTCTGCCATTTTCTAGCTCCTTTCAACAAAACTATACACTATTTTGACAATATTGTGTATGAACATTGTATCTATTTTCACATATTTGCATTCCTTTTCTCTGAAAAGAAGCTCAAAAACTTCACCTTATTTGCCGGGATATACTCAATCAGGTACACTAAAGATAAGCATTTGAGGTGAAAAATATGATTTTATTACAGGTAAATCAACTGACAAAATACTTTGCTGCAGAATTGATTTTATCAAATATTAAACTTGAGATACAGACACAGGATCGTGTCGCCCTGGTGGGACGCAATGGCGCCGGGAAATCGACGCTGCTGAAAATCATCGCTGGACAATCCAGCTATGACAGTGGTGAAATCATCAGGCCAAAAGGCGTATCCATCGGCTATTTGGCCCAAAATACCGGCCTTGAATCCAGCCAGTCCATCTGGGAAGAGATGCTGACGGTTTTTGACAATCTTCGTAAAATGGAACAGGACCTCAGGAAGCTGGAAGGAGAAATGGCTGATTCCGGCACTTCCCCTGATAGCGCCCGTTATGAGCAGATCCTTAAGGAATATGACCTTTTGCAGATTCAGTTTAAAGACCTGGGAGGCTATCAATACGAAGCTGATATCCGGTCTGTTCTTCACGGACTGCGCTTCGGCTCCTTTGATTATAACACGAAAATATCCACTTTGAGCGGCGGCCAGAAAACAAGACTTGCTCTTGCCAAGCTCTTGCTTTCCCGTCCCGATATATTGATCCTGGATGAGCCGACCAACCACTTGGATATTGAGACCCTGTCCTGGCTGGAGCAGTATCTCCAGGGTTATCCTGGTGCCATTCTGATTGTTTCCCATGACCGGTATTTTCTTGATAAGGTTGTAAACCAGGTTTTTGAGCTGTCGCGCCATAAAATCACCAGGTTCCATGGGAATTACAGTTCCTATCTTGATCAGAAGGCTGAAAATTATGAAAGGGATTTAAAATTGTACGAGAAGCAGCAGGATGAAATCACTAAACTGGAAGACTTTGTTCAGCGCAACCTGGCCCGCGCCTCCACGACAAAACGGGCCCAGAGCAGGCGCAAGCAATTGCAAAAAATCGAGCGGCTTGACCGCCCTGCCGGAGACGAAAAATCGGCTTCCTTCTCGTTTGATATCGAACGCCAAAGCGGCAATGATGTTTTAAAAGTGGACTCCCTGGCGATTGGCTATGGCAGTGAAAAAATTTCAGAGAACATTTCTCTCCGGATTAACCGAAACGACAGCATTGCCCTGGTCGGCCCCAATGGTGTTGGCAAATCGACGCTATTGAAGACCATTGTCAATAAACTTCCGGCATTGGCAGGAGAGATCCAATATGGATCCAATGTTTCCATAGGCTATTATGACCAGGAGCAGGCTGAGCTTACATCCAAAAAGAAAGTTCTAAACGAGTTATGGGATGAATATCCCCTCAAGCCGGAGAAAGACATTCGCACCGTGCTTGGCAATTTCCTGTTTTCGGGCGATGATGTCCTAAAAACTGTTTCCTCCTTGTCAGGGGGAGAGAAAGCGCGCCTTGCACTGGCCAAGCTGATGATGGAAAAGGCAAACTTCCTGATCCTGGACGAGCCAACGAACCATTTGGATTTGGACAGCAAGGAAGTGCTTGAAAATGCTCTGATCGACTATCCAGGCACAATCCTTTTTGTTTCGCATGATCGTTATTTTATCAACAGGATTGCCACAAAAGTGATTGAACTTCAAAGCACCTCTGCCGCTGAATACCTTGGAGACTATGATTATTATCTGGAGAAAAAACTGGAGCAGGAAGAACTTGAGGCACTATCAGCTCAAAAAACGGCACCCTCTTCACCTGTTCTATCTGTAAAAACAAGTTATCAACAGGATAAGGAAGCGAAAAGGCTGGAACGCCAGCGCAAAAGACGAATCGAAGAAATTGAAGCTTCTATTGAAACCCTTGAAGCAGATGTCTCCCATTTCGAAGAACTCCTTTGCGATCCGAAAATCTTCCAGGACCACCAAAAAGTGGCCGAGCTGAATGAAAAACTTGAGAGTGCAAAGCAGCAAATCGAGGCTCTGATGGAAGAATGGGCGGAGATTGCTGAATAAGAAAAGCGTAAGCGCCTTGGTCATCCCCGCCAGCATAAGAATTGGAGGCGCTCTATGCCTTCAATTCTGGAGTGATCACTCGAGGGTGCAGGCGCTGGAGCTAGACATAAAAAAATCCCGGGAAGCTCCCGGGATTTTTTTTATTCACAGAGTTATTCACAAACAAACATGCTATCTTAGCGAGTTTTCAACTGTTTTCCACAATATCCACAAAAATACGCTTTTTTATCCACACTATCAACAGTATCCGGTATTTATCAAGTGGTTATCCACAGAAATTTCTGTTAAAAAGAAAAACTTTCTTATTAATCATTGTGGATAGTTATTTCCAGGCCTGGATTGCCGTTCAGGGTAAGATCCGAACGCTGGCCTTTTTCATACATAACACTTCCAACGGCAGCAATCATGGCCGCATTATCTGTGCATAAAGACAGCGGAGGGATAACCAGTTCAACGTTTTCCTGCTTTTTAAATTCTTCCTGCAACGCGGTTCTTAGGCCTTTATTGGCCGCTACTCCGCCAGCAAGCAATACTTGTTTCACCTTATACTCTTTTGCTGCCTGCACCGTTTTTGTGACAAGCACATCAATGACGCTGGCCTGGAAGCTTGCAGCAAGCGTTTCGGGCGCAATTTTTTCCCCACGCTGTTCTGCATTGTGGACAGTGTTGATAACCGCCGATTTTAAGCCGCTGAAGCTGAAGTCGTACGATCCAGGCTCAAGCCAGGCACGAGGAAGATCCAATTCAGGCTGTCCATCATGAGCCAATCTGTCGATATGCGGACCGCCAGGGTAAGGCATATTCAATACCCTCGCCACTTTGTCATAGGCTTCCCCTGCAGCATCGTCCCTTGTTTCGCCAATCACTTCAAAATGTCCGTGCTCCTTCATGTAGACAAGCTCTGTATGGCCCCCTGACACGACTAGGGAAAGGAGTGGAAACTCCATTTCCTTTACCAGCCGGTTCGCGTATATATGCCCTGCAATATGATGGACACCCAGCAGCGGGATATCATGGGCAAAGGCTAGGGCCTTAGCTGCATTTACGCCGATCAGCAAGGCACCGACAAGCCCAGGGCCTTCCGTTACGGCAATTCCATCTATCTCTTCCATTGCTGTACCTGCTTGCTTCAGGGCCTCCTCCAACACGAGGGTAACCTGCTCGACATGGTGCCTGGAGGCAATTTCAGGGACAACTCCACCAAACCGTTTATGGCTTTCAATCTGGGAGGCTACCACATTGGCGATGATTTCCCTCCCATTTCTCACAAGGGCTACTGCGGTTTCATCACAGCTTGTTTCTATACCTAAAATCAACTGGTCTTTTTCCGATTTCATAGCTTCACCCACATTACTAACGCATCTTCCATATTATCCGTATAATATCTTTTCCTAATGGCCCCATCCTGAAAACCAAGCTTTCGGTACAGGGACTGGGCCCTGTCATTACTGACCCTGACCTCCAATGTCATTGTTCGTACTCCCATCTTTCTTGCCGTCTCCATCACTTTCCGCATAAGCGCCTCCCCGAGGCCCATTCCCCGGAAATCGGGAAGCAGGGCGATGTTGGTGATATGTACTTCATCGACAATGATCCAGGCACCGCAATAACCGGCTACCTCTCTTCCATGTTCAATCACCGTGTAAAGGGCGAAGCGGTTCTTGGTCAATTCATTATAAAAAGCCTCCTTGCTCCATGGCGTAGCAAAGGACTTGGACTCTATCTCGTGGATTTTGTCTATATCATCGATTTCCATCTGTCGAAAAGCGATCGTTTTATTCATTGCCATCTTCCTATTAATTTATTGTTGTTTCTTCGACTCAAGCCATTTGGCCTCTGCTTCGGCTAGGCGGATATAATTTGGAACAAAAGCATGCGGATCTTCATCCTGCCTGTTTCGGCCCAAAAAGGCAAGTTCTGCCGGCCGTGGGTTATACTCCGTAATCTCTGCCATAATTGCCTGGTCACCTAATGCCTCTTGTATTACTTTCCGATGGAGAGGCAAGTCATTGCCGGAAAACAAAATGGGGGCATCCAGTTCCCTTAGCCTTTCCACCCAGTCTGCAGCCATGACCAACTGGTCCTCATAAACCGCAGCAATACTTCCATTGCTGAATTGATATAAGCCGGTATAAATCTGCCCCCGGCGTGCATCGAACAGTGGAGAAAGGTATCCATTAAAATAACGGCCCGATGAAGCTGCCAGCACTTCGAGGCTAGAGACACCCGCAATCGGCTTATTCAACGTCCAGGAAAGGGTTTTTGCTATCGTAACTCCAATCCTTACACCTGTATAAGAGCCTGGTCCCTTAGCGACAACGATTTTATCCAGGTCCGCAGGCTTGATTCCGCATTCTTTCATAAGTGTTTGAATCGCTGGCATCACCCGCACCGAATGGTTTTTTTTCAAGTTTGAAATGTATTCCCCCATAACCTGGGTATCATCAACAAGGCCAATCCCAAGGACATAATTGGAAGTATCAATTGATAATATCTTCATGAAAAAAGCTCCTTACATAACTGTTCATATCTCTTGCCTTTCGGTTCCGCCACGATTTTCCTGGTTCCTGCCTCACCGTGATACAAATGGAGGATCAAAAGCTGTTCCGGAAGCTGGGCATCTATCAGATGAGCCCACTCCACAACGGTGACTCCCTCTCCCTCAAAATACTCTTCAAATCCCAAGTCCTCTGAAGAATCTACACGGTACACATCCATATGGTATAAGGGCATTCTTCCCTGGTACTCCTTGATAATCGTGAACGTCGGACTATTAACGTTCCTCATAATGCCAAGTCCCTCGGCAAGACCTTTTGTAAAAGTGGTTTTCCCTGCACCCAAATCGCCTTCAAGGGCAATGACATCCCCCGGCTTAAGCAATTCAGCCAAGCGCTTGGACAAGGCTTGCGTATCTTCTTCAGATTTAGAAATAAATTCAAATGGTGCCATTGCTATATCACCTATATCCTTGTTTATCTATCTATTTTACCCTCATTTTAGCCGATAGAGTTCCCTAATACAAAAAAACCTTAGGATTCTCTCCTAAGGATAAAATGGACCTATATGTAGTGTACATGATTTTTTGAGGCCGGGCAAAAAAGAAGGTAAAATACCCTGGCAGGAGGGGTTAGGAAAATAAAAAAAACGAAAGCTATGTTTCGTTTGCTGAATCTATTATTCTTTTAAAAATGGCGGTCCCGACGGGAATCGAACCCGCGATCTCCTGCGTGACAGGCAGGCATGTTAACCGCTACACCACGGGACCTTTCAGGAATGGATTATTGCGGGGGCAGGATTTGAACCTGCGACCTTCGGGTTATGAGCCCGACGAGCTACCGGACTGCTCCACCCCGCGTCGATAATATTCCTAATCCTATTCTATTCATATACCTTCAAAAGGTGAATGAATATCAGCCTGGCAGCGTCCTACTCTCACAGGGGGAAACCCCCAACTACCATCGGCGCTGAGAAGCTTAACTTCCGTGTTCGGCATGGGAACGGGTGTGACCTTCTCGCCATCGCCGCCAGACTGCGTATTCAAATGAGGGTTGTTCCCTCAAAACTGGATAATGTATTTCAGAAGGTTTGCATTCGAGTATCGTTCTTAACGTATTAGGTTAAGTCCTCGATCGATTAGTATCAGTCAGCTCCACACGTCACCGCGCTTCCACCTCTGACCTATCAACCTGATCATCTTTCAGGGATCTTACTAGCTTGACGCTATGGGAAATCTCATCTTGAGGGGGGCTTCATGCTTAGATGCTTTCAGCACTTATCCCGTCCGCACATAGCTACCCAGCGATGCCTTTGGCAAGACAACTGGTACACCAGCGGTGCGTCCATCCCGGTCCTCTCGTACTAAGGACAGCTCCTCTCAAATTTCCTGCGCCCACGACGGATAGGGACCGAACTGTCTCACGACGTTCTGAACCCAGCTCGCGTACCGCTTTAATGGGCGAACAGCCCAACCCTTGGGACCGACTACAGCCCCAGGATGCGATGAGCCGACATCGAGGTGCCAAACCTCCCCGTCGATGTGGACTCTTGGGGGAGATAAG
>NZ_LAYY01000037.1 GCF_000986785.1 Mesobacillus campisalis
GACGGGGAGGTTTGGCACCTCGATGTCGGCTCATCGCATCCTGGGGCTGTAGTCGGTCCCAAGGGTTGGGCTGTTCGCCCATTAAAGCGGTACGCGAGCTGGGTTCAGAACGTCGTGAGACAGTTCGGTCCCTATCCGTCGTGGGCGCAGGAAATTTGAGAGGAGCTGTCCTTAGTACGAGAGGACCGGGATGGACGCACCGCTGGTGTACCAGTTGTCTTGCCAAAGGCATCGCTGGGTAGCTATGTGCGGACGGGATAAGTGCTGAAAGCATCTAAGCATGAAGCCCCCCTCAAGATGAGATTTCCCATAGCGTCAAGCTAGTAAGATCCCTGAAAGATGATCAGGTTGATAGGTCAGAGGTGGAAGCGCGGTGACGTGTGGAGCTGACTGATACTAATCGATCGAGGACTTAACCTAATTGAAAAGCGGAGGCGACTGTACAGCCTCGACTAGCGCTGGAGGGCCAGCAATTGAAGTCGTTCTTTGACTTCAAATGATGGACCGAAGCGAATCGAGAGGCTAGGAGCCGGAGCTGGACAAGAACGATACTCGAATGCAAGTCCTTCTGAAATACATTATCCAGTTTTGAGGGAATGAAAATTTTCCTTGCAAAATATCTAAAAGGCATTATAATAGTAAATGTCTTGAAAAATGTCTGGCGGCGATAGCGAGAAGGTCACACCCGTTCCCATGCCGAACACGGAAGTTAAGCTTCTCAGCGCCGATGGTAGTTGGGGGTTTCCCCCTGTGAGAGTAGGACGCTGCCAGGCATTCAATATGGAGGATTAGCTCAGCTGGGAGAGCATCTGCCTTACAAGCAGAGGGTCGGCGGTTCGATCCCGTCATCCTCCACCACTACCTGCCGGTGTAGCTCAATTGGTAGAGCAACTGACTTGTAATCAGTAGGTTGGGGGTTCAAGTCCTCTCGCCGGCACCATGTTTCTTGCTTCTTGAATGAACATCTGCGGAAACATGCGAAAAAGCCCGTAAGGGATTTTGAGCAGATTAGTGTTTGAATTTTATATTTCCGAGCCATTAGCTCAGTCGGTAGAGCATCTGACTTTTAATCAGAGGGTCGAAGGTTCGAGTCCTTCATGGCTCACCATTTTCATATTGCGGGTGTGGCGGAATTGGCAGACGCACCAGACTTAGGATCTGGCGCCGCGAGGCGTGGGGGTTCGACTCCCTTCACCCGCACCATATTTGCGGAAGTAGTTCAGTGGTAGAATACAACCTTGCCAAGGTTGGGGTCGCGGGTTCGAATCCCGTCTTCCGCTCCAAATATGCCGGGGTGGCGGAACTGGCAGACGCACAGGACTTAAAATCCTGCGGTAGGTGACTACCGTACCGGTTCGATTCCGGTCCTCGGCACCATGTGCTTAATTTAATATGCGCCCGTAGCTCAATTGGATAGAGCGTCTGACTACGGATCAGAAGGTTATGGGTTCGACTCCTTTCGGGCGCGCCATATTTATCGGGAAGTAGCTCAGCTTGGTAGAGCACTTGGTTTGGGACCAAGGGGTCGCAGGTTCGAATCCTGTCTTCCCGACCATTATTAGGGGCCTTAGCTCAGCTGGGAGAGCGCCTGCTTTGCACGCAGGAGGTCAGCGGTTCGATCCCGCTAGGCTCCACCATATATTTATTATGACAGAACAATTTGGCGGTGTAGCTCAGCTGGCTAGAGCGTACGGTTCATACCCGTAAGGTCGGGGGTTCGATCCCCTCCGCCGCTACCATTTATCTTATATCGTTGGGACCTTTAGCTCAGCTGGTTAGAGCAGACGGCTCATAACCGTCCGGTCGTAGGTTCGAGTCCTACAAGGTCCACCATACCATTTAATCTGGAGGAATACCCAAGTCCGGCTGAAGGGATCGGTCTTGAAAACCGACAGGCGGGTCAAACCGCGCAGGGGTTCGAATCCCCTTTCCTCCTCCATTATTATTATCTTAATATTATTGTCGCGGGGTGGAGCAGTCCGGTAGCTCGTCGGGCTCATAACCCGAAGGTCGCAGGTTCAAATCCTGCCCCCGCAATCTGGTCCCGTGGTGTAGCGGTTAACATGCCTGCCTGTCACGCAGGAGATCGCGGGTTCGATTCCCGTCGGGACCGCCATTTTCATTTATAACAAACGGCTCAGTAGCTCAGTCGGTAGAGCAAAGGACTGAAAATCCTTGTGTCGGCGGTTCGATTCCGTCCTGAGCCACCATTTTCTCAAGCCTAGGCGCTAAGAAAAAAGGAAATATGGCGGCTGTGGCGAAGTGGTTAACGCATCGGATTGTGGCTCCGACACTCGTGGGTTCGATTCCCATCAGTCGCCCCATTGATTATTTATTCGTGCGGGTGTAGTTTAGTGGTAAAACCTCAGCCTTCCAAGCTGATGATGAGGGTTCGATTCCCTTCACCCGCTCCAATTTCGAAAAGCTAGATGCTAGACAATATGGGCCTATAGCTCAGCTGGTTAGAGCGCACGCCTGATAAGCGTGAGGTCGATGGTTCGAGTCCATTTAGGCCCACCATTCCGCAGTAGCTCAGTGGTAGAGCATTCGGCTGTTAACCGAACGGTCGTAGGTTCGAATCCTACCTGCGGAGCCATATATGGGGAAGTACTCAAGTGGCTGAAGAGGCGCCCCTGCTAAGGGTGTAGGTCGGGCAACCGGCGCGAGGGTTCAAATCCCTCCTTCTCCGCCATTAGGCCCCTTGGTCAAGCGGTTAAGACACCGCCCTTTCACGGCGGTAACACGGGTTCGAATCCCGTAGGGGTCATAAAAAAAGGCTGCAGACATGATGTCTGCAGCCTTTTTTTTGCGTTCAGAATCTAATATTGTTTTTATGTTTACATCTTGTCCAAATGGGGTATCAGTCTGTAATTACTTTCTGCATATAAACCAGGAGACGTATTCAAGGCGTTTTCCGAAAAGGGGCAAGTCAGGGGCCGCGCGTTTTAGGTACCCTGGAAAAACTCCTACTTGTAAATAAATTGTTCAAAATTTTTTCCGCTTTGTCGAATTTTATAAATGCCTTTAATAAGCCAATGAAAGCGCTGCATGGAGAAAATTGTCTGATGATGTCGAAAGATTTAAAATTATTTTGCAAGGGTTTTATGGTACAAAAGAGAATAGTAGTTCAGAAAGCTGATTGTGAAGGAAGGTGAAGTTGGATGGTATCACATCCTACAGATTATCAGCTGCACTTATTCCATGAAGGCTCATTGTACAGGAGCTATGAGCTGTTTGGTGCACACGTCATAAAAAGCGGAGAAGGATCATATACTCGATTTTGTGTCTGGGCACCAGCTGCGAAAAAGGTGAGGCTTGCTGGTGATTTTAATGGCTGGAATGGGGAAGGTTTTGAGTTTCAGCGGATAAATCCAGAAGGTGTATGGATGCTTCTGATTGAAAAGGACCTGACTGGCTCCTTGTATAAGTATGAAATTATCGGCTCTGATGGCGTTGCAAAATTAAAGGCTGATCCTTATGCGGTTTACTCAGAGGTAAGGCCAAATACTGCTTCAATTGTTTATTCCCTCGATGGTTACCAATGGAACGACCAGAATTGGCTCCGAAAAAGGGAAAAAACACAGGCTCTTGACGAACCGATGGCGATTTATGAAGTCCATCTGGGTTCATGGAAATTAGCCTCCGATGGATCTCTGCTCAACTACCGGAAACTAGCTGACGAATTGATCCCCTATATCCTATCCCACGGTTACACCCATATCGAAGTGCTGCCTCTAACTGAGCATCCGCTCGACATTTCTTGGGGATATCAGGCAACAGGTTACTATTCGGCAACAAGCCGTTTTGGGAACCCTCATGACTTTATGTATTTTGTGGACCAATGCCATCAAAATGGAATTGGGGTTATTCTCGATTGGGTGCCCGGGCATTTTTGCAAAGATGAGCATGGTCTGTATTGCTTTGATGGAAGCTATGCCTTTGATTACATAAATCCCAAGGACCGGGAAAACCTTGTTTGGGGAACTGCCAATTTTGATCTTGGCAAAACGGAAGTCCAAAGCTTCCTTATTTCGTGTGCGTTATTCTGGCTTGATAAATATCATATAGATGGTTTTCGGGTCGATGCCGTTGCGAACATCATCTATTGGCCCAATTCAGACCGGGAGCTTAATCCGTATGGAATTGAATTTCTGAAGAAGCTGAATGGAGCCGTCGCAAACCATTATCCGGGCACATTGATGATAGCTGAAGATTCCACCGATTTGCCAAACGTAACAAGGCCGCCTGAGGATGGAGGGCTTGGATTCACGTATAAATGGAATATGGGCTGGATGAACGACATGCTGAAGTACATGGAAACCATTCCGGAGGAGAGGAAGCATCATCACAATAAAGTGACTTTTTCTTTGCTTTATGCTTTCTCCGAAGCGTTTGTACTTCCGTTCTCCCATGATGAAGTTGTACATGGAAAGAAGTCACTATTGGATAAGATGCCCGGAGATTACTGGCGGAAATTTGCCCAGCTGCGATTATTGCTGGGATATATGACAGCCCATCCTGGAAAAAAACTCACCTTTATGGGTACGGAACTGGGCCAGTTTTCCGAATGGAAAGATAAAGAGCAACTCGATTGGCACCTGCTGGATTATGAGATGCATAACAAAATTAATGTGTTTGTCAAAGAATTGCTTAAAATCTACAAGCGATCAAAACCGCTCCATGAAGTGGATTTGGACTATGGCGGATTTGAATGGATTGACGCCGACAACGCTGAACAGTCGATATTTTCGTTCATCCGGAAGGGACGAAAGGACGGGGACTTCCTTATCATTGTTTGCAATTTTACACCGGAAACCTATTCAGGGTACCGGATTGGAGTACCTCACGATGCAACGTACAGGGAAATTTTAAACAGTGACGCCCAAGTATTCGGCGGATCAGGAGTTACCAATAAAAAAATGATCAAGGCACAGGAAACCAATTTTCATGGCAGGCCGTATTCCATTGAAATGAATATATCTCCATTTGGGATTTCCATTTTGCGCCCAGTCAAAAAAAGAAAGGGGAAAGTAATCGATGCAAAAGAAAAAGCTCGTGGCGATGCTTCTGGCCGGAGGGCAGGGAAGCCGCTTAAGCACACTGACAAAAAACCTCGCTAAACCAGCTGTTCCTTTTGGAGGAAAATACAGAATCATCGATTTTCCACTAAGCAACTGTACGAATTCAGGGATCTATACGGTCGGCGTGCTGACGCAATACCAGCCGCTTATCCTGAATTCATATATCGGGATTGGCAGTGCCTGGGACCTTGACCGCAAGGGGGATGGCGTAACGGTGCTACCACCTTATGCGGAATCCAAAGAAGTAAAATGGTATACAGGAACAGCCAGTGCGATTTACCAGAATCTGAACTACATTCACCAGTATAATCCGGAGCATGTCCTGATATTGTCGGGTGACCATATTTATAAAATGAACTATGAATTAATGCTTGAACACCATATTGAAAAAGGCGCAGATATGACCATTTCTGTCATTGAAGTTCCGTGGCATGAAGCCAACCGCTTTGGAATACTGAACACAGATGAAGATTTGAGGGTTATCGAATTCGATGAAAAGCCTGCGGAGCCAAAGAGCAATCTTGCTTCGATGGGAATCTACATTTTTAAATGGAAAGTACTTGAGGAATTTTTGCTTAAGGACAATGAAAATTCTGCTTCCAGCCATGATTTTGGGAAAGACATCCTGCCTCTGATGCTAAAGGAAGACAAGAAGTTATTCGCTTATCCATTTAAAGGCTATTGGAAGGACGTTGGAACTGTACAGAGCCTGTGGGAGGCCAATATGGACCTGCTTGATGAGCATTGTGAACTGGACTTATTTGACCAAAGCTGGAGAATCTATTCAGTCAACCCCAACCAGCCGCCTCAATACATTTGCAAGGATGCCGTCCTGACTGAATCGCTAGTCAATGAAGGATGCACAATTGAAGGGTCCGTAACAAGAACGGTCGTGTTCCAGGGAGGAATGGTGAAAAAGGGAGCCGTTGTAAAAGAGGCGGTCATCATGCCGGATGCCGTAATCGGGCAAAACTGCTTCATTGAGAAAGCCATTATCTCACCAGGTATTCATATTCCGGACGGGTCGGTCATCCGTCCTAAGGAGGACGGCGAAATTCTGCTTGTTTCCGAGGAAACATTAGATGAAATGATCGCCAACTAACGCTACTCATCAGGAGGGATAAAGTTGAATAAACGTTTGCTGGGTGTAATAGATGCAACCACATATAGTGAAGATTTAATAGAGTTAACAAGCCACCGCTCAGTCGCTGCCATTCCGTTTGGAGGCAGATACCGTCTGATTGACTTCGTTTTGTCCAATATGGTCAATTCAGGAATCCAAAGCGTGGCGATTTTTCCGAAATACCAGTACCGTTCCTTGATGGACCATCTTGGTTCGGGGAAAAACTGGGATCTCAACAGGAAACGGGATGGGTTGTTTTTCTTCCCGTCGCCAATCCTTGACAAACCGGTCTCTGGCATTGGCTCCCTTGAACATTTTGCCGCCAATATCGACTTCTTCACCAGAAGTACGCAGGAGTATGCTGTCATTGCCAATTCATACACGGTCTTCAATATGGATTTCTCGCCGCTCCTCGAGTGGCATATCCAGTCAGAGTGTGATATTACCGAAGTCCGCAAGAACGGTGCTTCACTGGGAATTTACCTATTAAAGACTTCTTTGCTCATGGAATTGATTGAAGGCCGCCAGGATACAGGCTATTTGAGCATGAAGGACGTTGCTACAGACATCAATAGTCCATATAGGCTTTGCTACTATAATTACGAGGACTATGCTGTGATGGTGAACTCTGTACAGAATTATTATTCAGCCAGCATGGACTTGCTGAATCCGGATATTTGGAGTAAGTTGTTTTTGAAAGAGCGTCCTATCCTTACTAAAGTAAAGGATGAACCTCCAACGAGGTATTCAAAGGATTCCATTGTTAAAAACGCCATGATTGCCAATGGAGCTGATATCCAGGGGACGGTCGAAAACTGCATTATTGCCCGCGGAGTAAAAATAGCGAAAGGGGCAATTGTGAGGAACAGTATCGTTATGCAAAAATCCCAAATCGGGGAAAACTGTGTCCTTGACCATGTGATCCTTGACAAGGATGTCAAAGTTAGCAATGGCTGCACGATTACAGGAACGGATAAGGCGCCTAACATCCTTCGCAAAGGATCCAAGCAGGGAGCGTGGATGAAATCTTGAAAGTATTATTTGCTGTATCGGAATGTGTCCCATTTATCAAATCAGGCGGACTTGCAGATGTAGCAGGTTCGCTTCCAAAGGAATTAAAGAAGCTTGGGACGGATGTCAGGGTGATCATGCCGAAATACCAATCCATCCCTGATGAATATAAAAACCAAATGCTTAAGATTACCGATTTTACGGTACAAGTTGGTTGGCGCAGTCAATATTGCGGGATTGAAAAGCTTGTATACGAGGGTGTTACATACTATTTTGTAGACAATGAATATTATTTCAAACGCAGTCAGATGTACGGTGATTTTGATGAGGGAGAGAAATTCTCCTATTTCAACCGTGCTGTCCTTGACGCAATCAAAGAACTTGAATTTTATCCAGATGTGATTCACTGCCACGACTGGCATACCGGCATGATTCCTTTCCTGCTAAAAGAGCAGTATCAAAGCCAGGAAAACTACGAATCCATCCGGACCGTTTTTACCATTCATAATCTGCAGTTCCAGGGGATTTTCCCGAGGGAAATCCTTGGCGACCTTCTGGGCCTGGATCAGAAATACTTTAACCCGGACCAGCTCGAATTCCATGGGAATGTTTCGTTCATGAAGGCTGCCCTTATCTCGGCGGACAAAATCACTACCGTTTCCCCGACCTATATGGAAGAAATCAAGACGGCCTATTTTGGGGAGAACCTTGATGGTGTCCTTCGTGCCCGCAGCCATGACCTGTCCGGTGTATTGAACGGGATTGACAATGAACTTTATAATCCGGAAAATGACGCTGCGCTGGCTGCTTCTTATGGACCTCATGACCATAATGCCCGCATGATCAACAAGCTTGAAATCCAGAGGCAGTTCGGTCTGCCTCAGGATAAGGACGTTCCGCTGATTGCGATGGTAACAAGGCTTACAAAGCAAAAAGGGCTGGAATTGGTCAGGGGAGTTTTCCCGGAAATCATGTCTACTGGAGCACAGCTGATTGTCCTGGGGACAGGGGAACGCGAGTTTGAGTACTACTTCAGCCATATGGCAGCGACGTATTATGAACAATGCAGGGTTTTTATCGGCTTCAATGAAGACTTGGCCCACAGGATTTACGCAGGGGCCGACCTGTTCCTGATGCCTTCGAAATTCGAGCCATGCGGGCTGAGCCAGCTGATTGCCCTTCGGTATGGAGCGGTTCCGATTGTGCGGGAAACGGGAGGGCTCAATGATACCGTAAAATCGTACAATGGCCTGGACAGTGATGGAAATGGTTTTACATTCACCAATTTCAACGCCCATGACATGCTTCACACCATAGAAAGAGCGCTGGGCTTTTACAAGGACAAACAGGAGTGGAACAGCCTTGTAGCAAGAGTCATGCAGATGGATTTCAGCTGGGCCCGGTCTGCACAGATCTATTACGACCTGTATGACAATCTTTGTCCGAGGAGTGAAGTCCATGTTTTCGAATGCAACGGAGTTTAAGACGGCGTTTTTAAAAAAATTGGAAATGAGTTACGGGACAAGTTTTGCGGAAAGCACCAAGCGGGAGCAGTATCAAACACTTGGCCAGATGATCAGGGAATATGGGAGCAGCGACTGGATTAAGACAAATGAAACATATCGGACTTCAGGCAAAAAGCAAGTTTATTATTTATCGATTGAGTTTTTGCTTGGGCGGCTGCTTCGCCACAATCTGATGAACCTTGGAATCGAAGAGGTAGTCAGCGAAGGACTCCACGAGCTGGGAATCAGCCTTGATGACCTCGAAGAAATTGAAGCAGATGCAGCCCTTGGAAACGGGGGGCTAGGCAGGCTGGCTGCTTGTTTCCTTGATTCGCTGGCCTCCCTCAGCCTTCCCGGGCATGGATGCGGCATCCGTTACAAGCATGGCTTATTTGAGCAAAAGATTGTCGACGGCTATCAGGTGGAATTGCCGGAACAATGGCTTCGCCATGGCCATGTTTGGGAAATCAGGAAAGGCGATGATGCTGTCGAAATCCCTTTTTGGGGGCATATTGAAAGCTACAATGACAATGGAAGACTTGTATTTCGGCACATGAATGCAGAAACAGTAGCCGCTGTTCCCTACGACCTTCCAGTCTTCGGCTATCAAACAGGGACGGTCAATACGCTTCGGCTTTGGAGTGCGGAACCGTCGCGCTACACGGGAAATGTGGATATCATCAAATACAAGAAGGAAACAGAAGCCATTTCGGAACTGTTGTATCCGGATGATACCCATGATGAAGGAAAAATTTTGCGCCTGAAGCAGCAGTATATGCTTGTGGCTGCGAGCCTCAAGTCGATCGTCCGCTCCTACAAAAAGCAGAACAGGAGCCTGCTCGATTTTCATCAGCATGTCAGCATTCATATCAATGATACGCATCCTGCCATTGCAGTGCCAGAATTAATGCGGATTTTGATGGATGAAGAAGGCCTCGGCTGGGAGGAAGCGTGGAAAATCTCTGTCCATACATTGTCCTATACGAACCATACAACCCTTTCAGAAGCCCTTGAAAGGTGGCCAGTACGAATCTTTAAGCCTTTGCTGCCGCGCATATTCATGATTATTGAAGAAATCAATAAGCGTTTCTGCGAGGAGCTGTGGGATCGATATCCTGGTGACTGGGGCCGGATTGAAGGAATGGCTATTATTGCGCATGACGAAGTGCGCATGGCCCCCCTGGCTATTGTCGGAAGCCACAGCATCAATGGAGTAGCCAAGCTTCACACCGACATCCTGAAAGAAAGGGAAATGAACAACTACTACCAGGTGTTTCCCGAGCGTTTTAATAATAAGACAAACGGGATCACCCACCGGCGCTGGCTCCTGAAGTCCAATCCGGCACTCGCCAATTTGATCACGGATTCCATTGGTCCCGACTGGGTGAACGACACCCTTAAGCTGGAGGAATTGCTGAAGCATGAAAATGACTCTGTTTTTCTTGAGAAACTGGCAGTCATTAAAAAAGCCAATAAAGAGAAGCTGGCACAAATCATCGAGGCAAAGACAGGTATAACGGTTGACACATCATCGATTTTTGATGTCCAGGTCAAGCGGCTGCACGCCTATAAACGCCAGCTATTGAATGTCCTCCATATCATGTATCTCTACAATCGCCTAAAGGAAGATCCTGCGTATGATCTGTATCCGCGGACATTCATTTTCGGGGCAAAGGCCTCTCCAGGCTATTATTTTGCCAAAAAAGTAATCAAGCTTATTACTACGGTAGCAGACAAGGTGAATAACGATCCTGCTGTAAATGACAAATTGAAGGTTGTATTCCTTGAAAATTACCGGGTCTCGCTGGCAGAAGATATTTTCCCGGCAGCAGATATCTCTGAACAAATTTCAACTGCCAGCAAGGAAGCTTCTGGAACAGGAAATATGAAATTCATGATGAATGGTGCCCTCACTCTGGGAACCCTTGATGGAGCCAATGTGGAAATTACAGAGCTGGTCGGACAGGAGAATATTTTCCTGTTTGGTCTTAAGGCCGAAGATGTGCTGGATTTCCAGAGGAACGGCGGTTATCACTCACAGGAGTACTACCATTATGACGAGCGGATCCGCCAGGTGACCGATCAGCTTGTTAATGGGTTTTTCCCGGATACAGAAGGTGAATTTACGGCTATTCGCGAGTCTCTTCTCGATCACAACGACCAATATTTTGTGCTCCGTGACTTTGCAGCCTATATTGATATCCAGGAAAAGGTTGGCGAGGAATACCGGAACAGGCAGTCTTGGCTGCAAAAAAGCCTAGTGAATATCGCCAAATCCGGATTCTTTTCAAGCGACCGTACAATCAGGGAATACGCGTCAGATATTTGGAATATTTATCCCGTAGAAATCAAGTAAGCAGGATGGCGTTCCCTCTATATGAAATGACAAATTAAAAGACGGTCCAGGCACAAATGCCAGGACCGTTTTCTATTGCCGGATAGCCTTGTCGTTTTTTCTTGCCAGAAATGGGTATCATACTAATATTTAAGGGTGAAATCGGGGCAAACATCAAAAGGGGGAACTAAGAGATGAAATTGACGCATCAGCAGCGAATCGAACTGCACGGTTTTAATAATCTGACGAAGTCTTTGAGTTTCAATATGTATGATATATGCTACACGAAAACAAAGGAAGAAAGGGAAGCCTATATTGAATACATTGATGAACAGTATAATGCCGACCGGCTGACAAAAATCCTCACCAATGTGTCTGATATTATTGGTGCTCATGTACTGAATGTAGCCAAACAGGATTACGTGCCTCAGGGGGCAAGTGTGACCGTGCTTGTTTCCGAAGGGCCTGTTGTGGAGGTCCCAAATGAATCATTTGCGGAATCACCTGGACCGCTGCCGGATAATGTGGTTCTGCAGCTGGATAAAAGCCATATCACGGTCCATACTTATCCTGAATATCACCCGGACGAAGGAATCAGTACCTTCCGTGCTGATATCGATGTCTCCACATGCGGGGAAATCTCGCCTCTCAAGGCACTTAATTACCTTATTCATTCGTTCGATACCGATATCATGACGATTGATTATCGTGTCCGCGGTTTTACGAGGGATAAAAATGGCCACAAGCTGTTCATCGACCACGACATCACATCCATTCAGAATTACATTCCGGATGAAGTGAAAGAAGAGTATGATATGATTGATGTAAATGTCTATCAGGAAAACATTTTCCATACGAAGTGCAAATTGAGGCAATTCGATTTAAATGATTACTTATTTGGCTATTCAAAGGATAAGCTTAGCGGCGATGAGCGGGAAGAAATTACGGAAAGACTTAAACTTGAAATGGATGAGCTCTTTTATGGAAAGAACATTGTAAATTAAGAAGCGCTTTGGGATCTTCTTCCCAAGCGCTTTCTTTGTGGCAACAGCCATAGGCGAGCCCTGCGTCATTTGAACGCAGGGCTATGCTTTGACCTTTATTTTTTATTCTGGTTTATACGGTTTGTCCTGAAGGTAGCTGTCCCTTTTTCGATAGGGAATGTCGCCCAGCTGGGAGTCCATCCCAGCAGAGTCCAGCATCTCTTCATATTCTTCCTTTTGTTTGTTTGGCACTACACTCCTGTCGTCGCCGTCGATATCGTTCGCAGCAAAGGATTCATAGTCCTCGGTAAAACCTTCATTTGTCGTCTCCTCACTGTACAGGTCGTTATAGCTGTCCTGATCGCCAAGGACGTCTGAAGGAGTTTCAGAAGTTCCAAATTGAGCCACTTCCTGAAGGCTGTCTTTATGGTCGGCCATTTCAGCATTTTCACGGCGCTGGAACTCGGTTGTATGGGTGTGTTCAAGAACATCCTCTTCTGCCGGCCGGGCATTTGATAAGCCCTGCTCTGGCGTATGGTCTGTGCAATATAGAGTGTAAGGAATGGCTTCAAGCCTTTCCTCGGGAATATTTTCCCCGCACTCCTTGCATTTGCCATAATTCCCTTCTTCTATTGCCTCGAGCGCCAAATTAATCTTTTCGAGCTGGCTGCGATGATGCTCTTCCATTGCGAGCCCTTTGCTTCGCTCGAACAATTCCGTGCCGCTGTCGGCCATATGGTTATCGTATAGAGACAGCTCTCCGGTGGCATCTGTAATACTGCCTTTCAGGAAATCCTGGCCTTCCCCAGTTCCTGCATCAAGCTGCCTTTCCAGCTGTTCTTTCTCTTCCTGAAGTACCTGTTTTTGCTTTGTCAGTAATTCTTTCGGCAACATGTTCCTCACATCCTTTATCAATTACAAAACGAAAACTTATCTACCTGATACCCCGTCAGGCTGAATGAAAACATGAGAAAAGCTGGGAGCATCCCAGTGGCGGAACGATTGAAGCCAAAAAAACCTCCGCCGGAATGGCAGAGGTCTTGTCCATTAAAGATAGCTGATAAATAAGCCAATCGATAAAAGCAGGGCGAAAATGGTATTCGTCTGGGCTGTGGCTTTCATGGCCGGCATCATTTCAAGTGGATTGCTTCCAAGCCTGAATCCCTCGATAGCCGCCTTTGCCTTTGGAAGGCTGAGGGCTGCAAGAGCAAGCCACGGGGTAAGGGTTCCAGCCAGGATGAGAACCAGGATCCAAAGATAGGAAACGATGAACATGCCAGCCAGCAGCTTGACGGCATTCTTCTTCCCGACCAGGATGGCAAGTGTTTTTCGCCCAAACTCTTTGTCGCCGTCAAAATCACGGATATTGTTCGCCAACAGGATGGCACCTACGAGTATGAAACTTGGCAGGGCAACGATTACGCTAGTCGCCGTCACTGTGCCAGTCTGGATGTAAAAGGCGATCAGAATAATCAGCATTCCCATGAAAAAGCCGGCAAAAAGCTCACCGAACGGAGTATAGGCAATTGGCCAGGGCCCCCCGGTGTAAAGGTAGCCAATCAGCATGCTGACAAGCCCGACAGCCGCAAGCCACCAGCTTGTGTTCATGCAGATATAAATCCCGATCAGGATGGAGATGCCATATAGGCCAAGGGCAAGCCCCAGAACCGTTCCAGGCTTTATGCCATTGCGGACAATGGCTCCGCCGATCCCGATGGAATCTTCCGTATCAAGGCCGCGCTTGTAATCATAATATTCATTAAACATATTGGTCGCTGCCTGAATTAACAGGCTTGCGATCAGCATTGCGAGAAAAAGCAGCATGTTGATATCTGTCACTTCGATTGCCAGTGCCGTACCAAGCAGGACGGGGGCAAACGCGGCCGTCAATGTATGCGGCCTTGTCAGCTGCCACCATTTTTGAAGACCTTGGTCTCTGGCTATAGGCGCAGTGCCAGGTTGAAGAGGTGTTTGCATAATTCCAATTCTCTCCCTTATGATATTGTTATAAACAAACCTATATATCGTAACAAAAAGTCTTCAATCTGTCAAAATCAGAGATGAACCTTAAAAGGATTTTCACTACAATATAAAGTGTAGGATTTGGAGCAGACTCTGTCAATGAATAGTTCCAGGTTAACATGGATGTTTTTCCCTGCTTTCTTCCTGCTTATGATTAGGGAATAAGTGAAATATATAATAAGGATAAAAGTAGGTTTTAGCCTGCAGGGCCTTTAATTGACAATGGCAATGAGGAAGTGTATCTTAAAATAAGTTTGACATCGTATAATAACAGATGAGAGGCTGTTATTGGGGGGATTATGTTGGTTACCATTCAAGATACTGAGTTGAGGCAAGGAATTGTTGCAGCAATTGGACGGGCTAAAGAGCTATCTCAATCTGTATTGGTAAGCGAAGTTCAGAAAATCGATAGGCTGGATTCTTTCCATTTCTTTGCCGCAGGGCGCAGCCGCTTTTTAGGTGAAAGGTTTTTTTGGCAGGATCCGCATGGAACATATAAGCTTGCCGGAGTTGGAGTAGTCAGGCAGATACAATGCGACAAGGCTTCCGGCCGTTTCGTACACATAGAAAAAGAGTGGAAGCAGTTTATTGAAACCGCCGTGCTGGCAGGAAAACAGGACGTGCCTGGGTCCGGACCTGCCATGTTTGGAGGTTTTTCTTTTGACCCTTTAAAGGATAAAACGGGCTTATGGTCAAAGTTTTCACAATCTCATTTCCATATACCTGCCTTTATGCTTACCGTCCTGGAGGACGAGGCCTATTTTACAACAAATGTAGTATGTACCCAGCACGATGATGCCAGCCTGTTTGACAAAATAAGTGAAGAGCGGCAGGCTATATTAGCTGCTGCGGTCAGGGAACAGGAGTATTCCCTGCCTAACCTGGAAGCCCTTAGGGAAATACAGCCTGAAGAATGGAAGCAGTCCGTCAAGGATTTGGTGGAGTCGCTCGAAAACAGCGGTCTTAAAAAGGTTGTGCTGGCAAGGGAATTAAGGCTGCAGTTTGATCAGGATGTAGCCGTTGAAGGAGTCCTGCAACGATTAACAGAACAACAGAGAGAAAGCTTCATCTTTGCTTTTGAAGCCAACGGAGACTGCTTCATTGGGGCTTCCCCGGAAAGGCTTGTAAAAAAAGAGGGCGAAAAGGTATTTTCCGCCTGCGTAGCCGGCTCCATACCCAGGGGGAAAACCCCTGAAGAAGACAGACAGCTTGGCAAGGTATTGCTGGAAGACCAGAAAAATCTGATTGAACATCAGTATGTAGTCGAGATGATTAAGGAAGCAATGCAGGAAACCTGTGACAGAGTAGTCCTGCCGGACGGACCGAAGCTGATGAAAATGAAATATATCCAGCATCTGTATACCCCGGTAACCGGAGAAAACAGGGCAGGAACGTCCATTCTTGACCTGGTGGACAGGCTGCACCCGACTCCGGCTTTGGGCGGCCTTCCGAAGGAGAAGGCTGTAGAGAAAATACGTGAAATTGAAATACTTGACCGCGGGCTGTATGCTTCGCCAATTGGCTGGCTTGACCATCTAGGAAACGGTGAGTTTGCCGTTGCCATCCGGTCTGCCCTCATTCAGGCTAGTGAAGCTTCCTTGTTTGCCGGATGCGGCATTGTGGCTGATTCGGATGCGGAAAGTGAATATACAGAAACCAGTATCAAGTTCCGGCCGATGCTGGCAGCGCTTGGGGGAATAAAACAGTGAATCATCAGCAAGCATTGACGAAATATCTAGCTGCATTTGTAGGAGAGATGGTGAACTCGGGAATTACCGAGGTGGTTGTCAGTCCTGGATCAAGATCGACGCCAATTGCCATGGTTATGGCGGAGCACCCTGGGCTGAATCTGCATGTCCATGTTGATGAGCGTTCGGCTGCTTTTTTTGCGCTTGGTATAGCCAAGGCAGCCAGGAAGCCGGTGGCGATTCTCTGTACTTCCGGTACGGCGGCGGCCAACTACTATCCTGCGATCATCGAAGCCGGCATTTCAAGGATTCCATTGATGGTCCTTACGGCCGACCGGCCGCATGAGCTGCGGGATGTCGGCGCTCCGCAAGCAATAGACCAGATTCATCTTTACGGCCATAACGTCAAGTGGTTTGTCGAAATGTCTCCGCCTGATGGCGGAGACGAGATGGCCAGATATGCTCGTACGGTCTGTGCCAGGGCAGCAGCCACAGCGATGAGGCAGCCGGCGGGACCTGTTCATTTGAACTTCCCGGTCCGCGAGCCTTTGATTCCGGCTCTGGAAGATTCCCTGTTCGAGTTTTCCGAACGGAAAGAACGATATGTAAATATCCAGCAGGGTGAACTCTCACTGGATGAAAGCACCCTGGAAGCGCTCGCATCAGCCGCCGGAAATGGGCCTGGGGTGATTGTGTGCGGCCCGATGGAGGATGAACGGTTCACCGAAGCGGTTATTCACCTGGCAGAGAAGCTTCAATATCCTATCCTTGCCGACCCTCTTTCACAGTTAAGGAGCGGAAGCCATGACAAGGGTATGATTATTGATGCTTACGATACCATTTTGCGAATTCCTGGAGCCAGGAAATTCCTGGAGCCGAAATTGATTCTCCGCTTTGGGGCAATGCCGGTTTCGAAGGCATTGTCACTCTTCATAAAAGAAAACCGCCAGGCGAGGCAAATAGTCGTCGATGGAGGCAGCGGCTGGCGTGACCCTCTGATTTCGGCCACCGAGATGGTCTATTGTGATGAATCAGTGTTTTGCCAGCAGCTTGCATCCCGTCTTGATAAAAGCAACAACTATGATTATGTCGGGAAATGGCAAACTGTCAATCAGCGCGCAAAAGAACAATTGGCAGAAATTCGTGATGTCCCTGAATTGAGTGAAGGTAAGCTCTTCTGTTTGCTTGCAGACCTGCTTCCACACCAAGCGGCCTTGTTTGTAGGAAACAGTATGCCCATTCGCGACTTGGACACTTTCTTTTTTCACACCGAGAAACAAATCAGGGTCCTGGCAAACAGGGGAGCCAATGGCATTGACGGCATTGTCTCGACGGCACTCGGATCAGCTGCTGTCATGAAAGAACCTCTTTACCTGGTCCTTGGAGACCTTACGTTTTTCCATGATTTGAATGGATTGATTGCGGCAAAGCTATATAAGCTGAACATAACGATTTTTCTGGTCAATAATAATGGAGGCGGCATCTTTTCCTTCCTGCCTCAGGCGGAGCATCCAAAACATTTTGAGAGGTTATTTGGAACCCCGCTTGACCTGGATTTCAGCCATGCTATTGAAATGTACGGCGGTTCCTATGTGCCGGTAACTGACTGGGATCATTTCCACCAGGCTTTTGCGGAGCTGAAGGATGAGCCGGGGCTCAAGGTAATCGAAATTTCGACAGAACGGGACAGAAACCTGTCCGAGCATCGGAATTTGTGGAAATCTGTTTCCCGGGAAATAGTCCTTACCATCGAGGGACTGGATAATGAAGCTTGAACTTAATGGAGTCGTCTACCATTTTGCAAGAAGCGGCGCAGGTTTTCCGCTGCTTCTTTTGCATGGTTTTACAGGTTCAGGGGAAAATTGGAGGCCGTTTCACTCATACTTTGGGGCCAATTCGGAATTAATCATGCCGGATTTGATTGGACATGGGAGGACAGATTCGCCTCCGGACAGCGGGCGTTACTGCATCTTGAAGGCGGCAGCAGACATAAAGGAACTACTCGATAAGCTGGATATTGCGCAAACCGATCTCCTTGGCTATTCCATGGGTGGAAGGCTGGCCATCACATTTGCCATCCTTTATCCGGAAAAAGTGAGGAAGCTGGTCCTTGAAAGCACTTCACCGGGGTTAAGGACTGAGGAAGAAAGGCAGGCGCGCAGGAAACAGGATCAACAGCTTGCCACAAGAATCCTGGAGGATGGCCTGGCAGTGTTCGTCGAGTATTGGGAAGGCATTCCCCTATTTCGATCCCAACGGAATCTTCCTGCCGAAGCTAGGGCAAATATAAGAAGGCAGCGCCTGCAAAACAAGCCAGAAGGTCTTGCCAACAGCCTTGCAGGAATGGGGACGGGATCACAGCCCAGCTGGTGGGACAGGCTTGGGCAGCTTTCTTGTGATACCCTGATCCTGACAGGGAAGCTTGACCCAAAGTTCTGCCTGATTGGGCAGGAGATGGCAGCGAGCATTCCGCATGCGGAATATAGGTGTATTGAAGAGGCAGGACATGCAATTCATGTGGAAGAACCTGAAAAATTTGGTACAATAGTAAGTAGGTTTTTGTCGAATGAATATGGCTTAAATAGTCATACGATAGAAGAACCACCGATTGATACATAAAAGGAGGATTTTATATGGCGGTAGAATGGGTTTCTGAACGTTCATACGAAGAGATTATTTATGAAACGTATAATGGGATCGCAAAAATTACAATTAATCGTCCAGAAAAGCGAAATGCTTTCACTCCCAAAACAGTGATGGAGCTGATTGATGCCTTTGCTTACGCAAGGGACGATTCCAGCATTGGGGTTATTGTACTGACCGGTGCCGGGGACATGGCATTTTGTTCCGGCGGTGACCAAAGCGTACGCGGTCATGGAGGATATGTTGGGGAAGACCAAATCCCTCGCCTCAATGTTCTTGACCTGCAGCGACTGATCCGTGTCATTCCTAAGCCTGTCATTGCCATGGTAAGAGGATATGCGATCGGAGGCGGGCATGTCCTCCATGTTGTCTGCGATTTAACAATAGCCGCCGACAATGCAATCTTCGGCCAAACAGGTCCAAAAGTCGGAAGCTTTGATGCAGGATATGGCTCCGGTTATCTGGCAAGAATTGTCGGACACAAGAAGGCCCGTGAAATCTGGTACCTGTGCCGCCAGTACAATGCCCAGGAAGCTTTGGACATGGGACTGGTCAATACTGTTGTACCTCTTGAGCAAGTCGAAGAAGAAACGATTAAATGGTGTGAGGAGATCCTTGAGAAGAGCCCTACGGCACTCCGCTTCCTGAAGGCCGCCATGAATGCCGATACAGACGGCCTTGCTGGAATCCAGCAATTTGCCGGGGATGCAACGCTGCTTTACTATACAACGGAAGAAGCAAAAGAAGGGCGCAATGCCTTCAAGGAAAAGCGTAAGCCTGATTTTGGCCAGTTCCCGCGTTTCCCTTGAGTTTCTTTTAATAACCATGCAGCTTGATGGACCTCCATCAAGCTCTTTTCATATTGGAGGGAGGACACAAATGGAGCAATTAATTCCAAACTGGCTGAAGAAAAGAGCAAGCTTGACTCCCGATCGCACTGCCATCATATTCGAAGGCCAGCATTATACTTTTAAACAAATTTATGATTCCTCTTTAAGGACGGCTGCACAGCTTGCCGGGGTTGGGGTGGGAAAAGGCTCCCTGGCAGCGGTGCTGCTCTCAAACCATAAGGATTCGGCCATCATTCTCTACGCTTTGCAAATGATTGGGGCCAGAACGATCATCTTGAACAATCGGCTTACGGCAAAGGAACTAACCTGGCAGCTCGAAGACTCACGGGCAGCACTTCTGGTAACAGAACAACGCTTTTCCAGGCAGAACCAAGAAATTGGCCATTCTTTCAAAAAGCCGATTTTTACGAAGGAAGAGCTGTTTTCCAAGCCTGGGACAGAGCCCGCAATTCAGGAGGAGTATTCCCTTGGTGATGTAACCACTATCATGTACACGTCAGGAACAACGGGTCAGCCAAAAGGGGTTATGCAAACCTATGGCAATCACTGGTGGAGTGCGACCGCTTCCGCTTTGAATCTCGGGTTGAGGGAGGAGGACCGCTGGCTTTGCGCCGTGCCGATTTTCCATATTAGCGGATATTCCATTTTGATGCGGAGCCTGATCTACGGAATGGGCATTGTGCTGCATAGCAGTTTTGATGAGAAAAAGGTGCTGGTGGATATCGAAAAATATAACACAACGATTATGTCTGTGGTCTCTACTATGCTTCAGAAAACCGTTGAAGAACTAGGCCAGGACAAACTCCCGCCCTTTTTCCGGTGTTTTCTGCTTGGCGGCGGGCCGGCTCCAATTGCAATGCTTGAAAAATGCAGGCAAAAAGGGATTCCGGTCTACCAGTCCTTTGGCATGACAGAAACATCTTCGCAATTTGCCACCCTTTCTCCCGAGTACAGCCTTTCCAAACTTGGATCTGCAGGAAAGGCGTTATTTCCAAACCAGATTATGATAGCTGATGAACAAGGGAATGAGCTCCCTTGCATGGCGGAGGGGGAAATCCTTGTAAAAGGTCCGAATGTCACCCAGGGGTATTTGCACCGTGAGCAGGAAACACAAGCGAATATCCGTGAGGGCTGGCTACATACTGGCGATATTGGCTATATCGACAGCCAAGGTTTTCTTTATGTGCTGGACCGTCGTTCCGATTTGATCATCTCAGGCGGGGAGAATATCTATCCTGCTGAAATAGAGGGTGTCCTGCTGTCGCATCCCGGCATAATCGATGCAGGAGTCGTAGGAATGGAGGATCCCACTTGGGGACAGGTTCCAGCAGCTTTCATTGTCAAAAGGGAGGAGTCGTCCGTTACAGACAAGGATCTGATTAATCTTTGTTTGGAGCGGCTGGCGAAATACAAAGTCCCTAAGAGCATTGCCTTCATGGACGAGCTTCCCCGAAACGGGGCTAAAAAACTGCTGCGAAGAAAACTTCGTGAAAAAGCAAAGGCAGATGGGGAATGAAAATTTCGAGCATCGTCCTTAAAATAATTAAAATGCCCCTTAAGAGTCCGTTTTCGACACACCTTGAAAAAGTATTAGAGAGGGAAGCAATAATTGTTGAAATCCGGGACCGTGACGGTCTCAGGGGGTATGGGGAAGGAGTCGCTTTTTCCTCCCCCTGGTACACGGAAGAAACGGTAAAAACGTCATGGCATATGCTTAAGGATTTTTTTATACCCGAGCTGAAACGCCATGGAATCAGCACTCCTGTAGAGGCAGCTGAGGCTTTTAAGAAGTACCGGGGGAATCATATGGCGAAAGCAGCCGTTGAGACGGCCTTGTGGGACTTGCAGGCTAAGCGTGATCACCGTCCCCTCTCGAGACTGCTTGGAAGTGTGCGGGAAAGCATTCCTTCGGGGGTAGTGGTTGCTGCGCCCACGACGGAAGAGGCTGTGAGGCAGACGGAAGCATACGTAAGAGATGGATATAAAAGGGTAAAAATAAAGATTTCTCCAGATAATGACTTGAAGCTTGTTTCAGAGCTTCGAAACAGGTTTCCCGGCCTTGATTTAATGGCCGATGCCAATTCGGCTTATTCGCTTGAGGATGTCGGGAGGCTGAAGGCACTTGACGAATTTGGGCTTCTGATGCTCGAACAGCCGCTAGCGCACGATGATATCATTGATCATGCCAAGCTCCAGCGGCAGCTTTCCACGCCAATCTGCCTGGATGAAAGCATTGGTAGCCTTGAAGACGCCAGAAGGGCTGTGGAATTAGGCAGCTGCCGGGTGATCAACATAAAAATTGGTCGCGTAGGAGGCCTTCTCGAAGCGATGAAAATCCACGATTACTGCTACGAGAGGAATATCCCTGTATGGTGCGGGGGGATGATAGAATTTGGAATCTCGCGTGCCCATAATATTGCGCTGGCTTCCCTGCCAGGCTTTACCATCCCTGGCGATATTTCCGGATCTGACAGGTATTGGACTCAGGATATCATCACACCGGAAATTAAGGTGAACAATGGAGAGATTGAGATTTCCCGAAGTGCAGGAATTGGATACGATATAAATGAAAAAAGACTTCGGGAAGTGACAGTGAAGGAAGAGACTTTTGCCTTCTAGCTGCGCACTTTAAGATAATGGCGGTCTGCTCATAGGCAGTCCGTCTTTTCTTTTTGTTTTTCGCTGACTGTGATTTAAATCACTACAATACTTCTTACAATCCATTATAATCACCATGAGAATATTGGAAACATACAACCTAAGGAGTGTTTAGAATGTTGGATATGAAAACCATTGAAGTCATTAAATCTACAGTGCCGGTACTTGAAGAGCATGGAGAAAAAATTACGACTGTATTTTATCAGCAGATGTTTGCCGCCCATCCAGAACTGCTGAACATTTTTAATCATGCCAACCAAAAGCAGGGAAGGCAGCAAAGAGCACTGGCCTCTGCGGTTTATGCCGCTGCGAAATACATAGATAATCTCGAGGCCATTCTTCCGGCTGTCAGGCAAATTGCCCATAAGCACCGAAGTTTGGGAATCCTGCCCGAACACTATCCGATTGTGGGAACCCATCTGTTAGCTGCGATTAAGGATGTCCTGGGCGATGCTGCCACGGACGAGATTCTTGGAGCCTGGGGAGAGGCTTATCAAGTAATCGCTGATGCTTTCATCAGTGTTGAAGCAGAAATGTATGATCAAGCAGAGAACCAGCAGGGAGGCTGGAAAGGTTTTAAGAACTTTGAGGTGGCAAGGAAAGTTAAAGAAAGTGATGTGATTACATCCTTCTATCTAACACCGGAAGACGGCAAGGATCTGCCTGAATTCACACCAGGGCAGTATATCAGCGTAAAGCTTGAAATATCCGGCCAGGAGAATACCCATATCCGCCAATACAGTCTTTCCGACGCTCCGCGGAAGGATTATTACCGAATAAGTGTCAAGCGCGAGTCCAATCCCGATCATCCGGATGGAATAGTATCAAATTATCTCCATGATTCAGTGGAGGAAGGAGACAAGCTTCCTGTCAGCGCGCCGGCGGGAGACTTTGTGGTAAACACTGATGATAAGACGCCGCTGGTACTGCTTAGCGGAGGAGTCGGCCTTACACCGATGGTCAGCATGCTAAAAACCGTTGCAGCGCTGCAGCCCGAACGCCAAGTGACCTTCATTCATGCAACCTCCAATAGCCGGATGCATGCCCTTCGGGAAGACGCAGCAGCAGCTGCAGCACAGGGCAATGTGAAAACTGTGATTTTTTATGACAATCCGACTCCGGAAGACCAGGAAAAGGCTAACTATGATGTCAAGGGCTATGTAACGAAGGAATGGTTGAAGGACAATATCGAACTTGACGAAACAGATTTCTTTTTCTGCGGACCCGTTCCTTTTATGAAGCATGTAAATACTGCATTAAAAGAGCTTGGCGTTCCCGGTGAAAGAATCCATTATGAATTTTTCGGGCCTAAAGGAGACTTGGGAGAGTAACACCATTACCTGTTTAGAGAGGGCACTTTACCAAAGTGCCCTCTCTTTTCAGTTTTCAGCTCCAGCGTTTTTCCTAACTTAATTCGTCAGCTGGCTCAAATGTTTTACAGTCCGTTCCCCGGCTGTTTTTAGCCTTCTCGCCGGTATGGCTTACCACATAAATGCGGTCGGCGCTGCACAGGTTTCCAACAGCCCAAAATGTGCAATTGCTTACTTCACAAAGTACGTCTTTGGCCATGCGTATCACTCCTTTTACGTTGATTGATACCTTTTTAGTGTTCACCAAGTCCCTGGGGCTACCCATAGCAATTTCAGGAACCGAAAAAGTCCCCCCGCGGAAGCGGGGGGACGCTGGAGTTATTTATTTAAGGCCGTATCCAGGGTTTCAAGGTTTTTTTGCATCAAAGTAAAGTAGGTTTCTTCATTTGCAATATCATCATTCGTAAGGACAGACAGGTTATGGAGATAAAGCGCGTCTGCTCCCAGCTCTTTTTGAACGGTTTCTGCAAGTCTTGACTCGAAATTCTGTTCAAACAGGACATATTTCAATCCTTCTTCTTTCCCATGGCTGATCAATGTTTGCAATTCTTTTTGGGATGGTTCATTCGTTGTGGACAATCCTGAAATGCTCAGCTGCTTCATTCCATATCTTTCTTCCCAGTAACCATAAGCGGAATGCGCAACAATCACTTCATGGTGTCTGGCATTCTTGATGGTTTGATCAAAATCGGCATGCAGTTCATCCAGTTGTTTCGCAAGCTCCTGGAAATTCTGTTCGAAACGGTTTCTTTGTGATGGTACCATCTCGATTAACTGGTCCTTTATCGCTTCCGCCAATTGCTTTGAGTACAGAGGGTCAAGCCAGACATGGGGATCGGTATCGCCATGGTGATGGCCGTGCTCATCCTCAGCAGGCTCATCTTCACCGTGGGCATGCTCATCCTCAGCATGCTCATCTTCACCGTGGGCATGTTCATCTTCAGCATGTTCATCCTCACCCTGAGCATGCTCATCCTCGCTGTGTTCATCCCCGGCTGCTTCTTCTGTATCGTCAAACTGAATATGTTCTCCTGCGGCCAGCATGGCGACCTGTTCATTTTTCAGCGTATTCTTAGCCTTTTCAACAAATCCTTCAAGTCCCAGGCCGATATAAATGAACAAATCGGAATCAGCCATTTTTATCATATCCTTTTGGGATGGTTCAAAGGTATGCTCATCCGCTCCGGGAGGATAAATGCTTTCCACTTGGACATAATCTTCTCCAATGGCTTCGGTAAAATATTGAAGAGGATATACCGTTGTGTAGACTTGGATCATTTCAGGGTTGGTGTTCTTGTTCTTGTTTTCTTCCGCTTCATTGCCTTCGGAGCAGCCGGCAAGTGCCGTTCCAAGGACTAGGATTAAAAGGATTAACAGTTTTTTCTTCATCTTGACCTCCAGTTATAATTAAATCGGATTGATTACGATTTTTGCAATAAAACAATAATCAATACGTAATGATTACGATTTACCTTATGTATCTTACAAAAAAATTTCCGAAAAGGCAAGTAAATAATTGTTGCAGGAAGATGTTTGCTGTATCCTTATTTTAAAATACTATGACAAAGGTGGTTATTATGAAGTTACTTGACAATATTCTGGATTATAATGAAAAATTTGTTGCAGACAAAAAGTATGAGGCATTTGAAACAACAAAGTTTCCCAATAAAAAGGCGGTAATCCTGACTTGCATGGATACAAGACTGCTTGAGCTGCTGCCAAAGGCAATGAATGTTTCCAATGGGGATGTAAAGATTGTAAAAAATGCAGGCGCGCTTGTGACCCATCCTTTTGGAAGCATTATGAGAAGCCTGCTTGTGGCGGTCTACCAGCTGCAGGCTAAAGAAGTGATGGTCATCGGGCATCATGACTGCGGTATGAGCGGAATGAAGTCGGATATTATGCTTGATGAAATGCGCAAGCGGGGAATAGAAGACACCATTTTTGAAACCCTAAATTATTCTGGAATCAATGTAGATGAATGGCTCCACGGCTTTGATAATGTCACGGACAGTGTCGCTCACAGCGTGGATGTCATTAAAAAGCACCCATTGATGCCGAGCGATGTACCAGTGCATGGACTGGTTATCGATCCTGCTACAGGGAAGCTGGACCTCGTCATCAATGGGTATGATGCTTAATTTTTTTCTTTGATTGCCATTCCTCGGGTACATAGTCGAACCCGCCTGGATGGAATGGGTGGCATTTCATGAGGCGCCTTAAGGTAAGCAAGCCGCCTTTTAAGGCGCCAAATCTTGTTACTGCTTCCATGCCATAATGGGAGCAGGTTGGATAAAAGCGGCAAGTCGGCGGTTTTAACGGTGAGATTGCGACCTGATAAAACCGGATGATGCCAAGCATCGCTCTTTTCAGCAATCCTATCGTCTCCTTTTGTTTGAGTGTATCATCTGGGGACATTCCATGGAAAGTCCTTTCCAGCTGAAATTTGCTGGCAATTCATGTATGATGAAAGAAGAAATTAAAGGGAGTGATTCATCCATGCCTTCAGTGGAAAGTTTTGAACTTGACCATAATGCCGTTAAAGCTCCTTATGTGAGACATTGCGGTGTCCACAAAGTAGGAAGCGACGGTGTAGTCAATAAATATGATATCCGTTTCTGCCAGCCCAATAAACAGGCAATGAAACCTGATACCATTCATACGCTGGAGCATTTGCTTGCCTTCAATATCCGCGAGCATGCTGAAAAATACAGCCATTTCAATATTATTGATATTTCACCAATGGGCTGCCAGACAGGCTATTATCTTGTTGTCAGCGGCACACCATCCGTCGAGGAAATCATCGATTTAATGGAAGATACGATGAAAGCTGGTGTCGAAGTAACGGAAATTCCGGCTGCGAATGAGAAGCAGTGCGGACAGGCAAAGCTGCATGATCTGGAAGGAGCCAAAAAGCTGATGCGTTTCTGGCTTTCCCAAAGCAAAGATGATCTTAAGCAGGTTTTTGCTTAAGCCTATAAAACGAAGCCGCCAAGAACGGCTTCGTTTTACTTTTTTTCTTTTTCCTGCCCTTCTGTCGGGTTAATGTGGGGATTGTCCTCGAGGGAGTCGACAGTGTGCTTGTACCCATAGGCCTTTGATGTGGTCCCAACGGCAAGAACTAGGACAATCAAAACGATAATGACCGAGAGAATCAAAACGATATACATAATAAATCCTCCTTTGCCTCAAAATGATTGTATCATGTTCTTTTTATGGTTTACCATCATCGAAAACAGGTTAGCATGTTTTGGGCTGTCAGCCATTGGGGAATATAAAATTGGAGGAGGATGATCAAATGTCAACAGAACTTATACAAAGTGTTAACCAGCAAGTAGCCAACTGGACGGTTCTCTACACTAAATTGCATAATTACCATTGGTATGTAACAGGTCCGCATTTTTTCACTCTGCACACCAAATTCGAGGAGCTGTACAACGAGGCAGCAATCATCATTGATGAATTTGCGGAACGGATTCTTGCGCTTGAGGGCAAACCAGTTGGTACCCTGAAAGAGTGCCTTGAGATTTCTTCCATTGAAGAAGCAACCGGTAGTGAAAACGAGGAAGATATGGTCAGGTCTCTCAGCAGCGACTTTTCAAAGATCGCCGACGAGCTCCAGGCAGGGATTGAACTTGCCCAGCAAGTCGAGGATGAAGGCACAGCAGACATGCTTCTTGGCGTTAAAAAGAGCGTGAGAAAGCATCTATGGATGTTCAAAGCGTATCTTGGATAAACAAAGCCTGCAAATGGAATCATTTGCAGGTTTTGTTTATGCCAGCCCTAACGACCGCGGGGGAAGATCAAGGAGCCTGGCGCTTTTCCCAGCAAAAAAACCCGGCTGAATGGAGGCCGGGTCTATGTATTAGCAATCAATGGATATTGCGTGATTGAAAGAAAGGTGCCCTGTGCTGGCCATATTCCTCCTGGGCGAACTTGCCTTTCAGGCTCTCGATCAGGTATATTCCCATCAGATCATACAGCTCCTGTTTATCCATATCCTTGATGATATGCAGCAGGTCCTCGCGGCTCATTTCCTCCAGGAATGCGAAGGCAAGCATATCAATATCCTCTTCGTCCCCAGTCAGTTTATGACGGTACATTTCATAAAGCTCATCGATCAGCTTCATCACTTTCACCCCTTTCCTTCATATGGTTTATCCATTTACTTTTGGTTGATTTATATTAGTAGATACCCTTCGCTCGACAATTTATTCCTATGCCGGGGCAGCCAGTTGTGTTCTTGATTTTATTTTACCATGAATAGAGCACTGTCAATAATATATCTTTCGTTTTGTGGAGAGTATTTAACAGCAAGGCGGGGGAAACTCATAAAAAAGGAGTGAATGTTCATGGCGGAAAGCAGGAAAACGTACTATATCGATGTTGCGAGCGGTGAGATTTCCCAAAGTCGGACTGCCTCTACATGGAACTTTCAAATACAGGCAAATGATGAGGAAATTACTAGGCTAAGGGAGGAATTTGATTGCAGCCACAGCTCAGGCGTTGAAAATTTTCTCCGCGCCCATGTTCCTTTTCTCGAATACCATCATGACCGGCAGAACGATGAGCAGGATGCGAGTCTCAAGCGTATTTATGCGATGATTCACCAGCTGGGAGACCAGGAAGCAAAAAAGCATATTGAGAGCATGGGGATTTTGCCTTCCAAATGAATGCGAAAAGATGGATACCTGCTTTTAGTCTCCATTCATTGTATAATCATGAAAAGGAGAATATTCATTTAGCGGGGGATTCCATGTTTCATTTTCGAGATTTTCATGGCGCTGATGTTTCGCTGGCCTTTGAAGAAAATGCCTTTGGCCGCGAACCTGACCACCTATTTGTCATTTGCAGGCTGGAAGGAAAGTGGCTGCTGACTCGCCATAAAAAAAGGGGCTGGGAGTTTCCCGGCGGAAAAAGAGAGAGGGGAGAAACACCACAGCAGGCTGCAATCCGTGAAGTAATGGAAGAAACGGGAGGGAAAGTAACTTCCCTGGATTTCATCGGCGAATATAGGGTGATGGGAACAGAGTCAAGTTTTATAAAGCGGATTTATTTTGCCCGAATTGCCTTTTGTGAACAGAAAGAGGATTATTTTGAAACATATGGACCTGTAGTGGAGGAAGAGGATCTTCTTGCACAGCGTTTCAAAGACCATTACAGCTTTATTATGAAGGACGATGTCGTGAAACTGAGCCTTCGCCAGATAGAAACGGCCGGGTTGGTTTAAACCGGCCGTTTGTTGTTCATTCTGTCCAAGGGCTGAAAAAGGATTCGAGGCTTCAGCTTAACGTGAGCCATTTTTCACAAGCTTCTTTTCCAGCAATTCGACCAGCTGGTACATGAGGGTGGCAAAAACGGCAATGACAAGCAGGGAAAGAAGGACCAGGGTGAAATCGAACACCTGAAAGCCGTAGATGATCATATATCCAAGGCCCTTGGCAGACACCAAAAACTCTCCTACAATAACACCGACCCAGGAAAGGCCAACATTCACCTTTAAAGTTGAAATGATGGTCGGAAAAGAGGCCGGAAGAATAGCTTCCTTGAAACATTGCCGCCTAGTTGCCCCGAAGGTTTGCAGCACTTTTATAAAATTTGGGTCTACTTCCTTAAAGGAAGTGTAAACAACAATGGTGGTGATAATAACCGATACCAGGGTACCCATGGCGACAATCGAAGCCATATTGGGGCCAAGCGCCACAATTAGAATCGGCCCTAATGCGACCTTCGGCATGGCATTGAGAATGACGAGGTAGGGATCAAGTACTTTTGACAGAATTGGCGACCACCACAGGAGAGCGGCCAGGCATGTGCCAAGCAGCGTCCCGATAATGAAGCCAAGCACGGTTTCCGAAAGGGTGATGGAAAGGTTAGCCGCAAGCGACCCGTCAAGGGATTTGCTGATGAACAGATTCCAAATGCTTGATGGAGAACTGAAAAGGAGCGGGTCGATCCACTGGTTTTTGCTAGCCGTTTCCCAGCATGCGAAGAACAGGATAAAGATGAGAAGCTGGGAAAACCTGACCAGTCTTTTTTCGCGTTTCAGCTCTTTTAAATAGTGTTCATGCAGCAGTTTGACTTCATTATTCTGGTTCAAGTGACTCCAGCTCCTTCCATATCAAATTGAAAAGGTCATTGAACAATGGATGGTTCCTCGCTGCGAATGGCGGCCGTTTTTTCAGTTCGGAAGGAACGGGAAAGGATTTGTGGATGGTTCCCGGGCTTGCTGAAAACAGGATGATCCGGTCGCTCATCGCGATGGCTTCCCCGATATCATGCGTGACAAGGATGGCTGTTTTGTTAAAGCGTTTAAGGGTATTGGAAACCAGGTCCTCCAGCTTCAGTTTCGTCTGGAAATCAAGGGCCGAAAACGGCTCGTCAAGCATGAGCAGTTTAGGTTCAGTGGCGAGCGTCCTCACAAGGGCAACCCGCTGCCGCATGCCGCCGGAAAGCTGTTTTGGGTAGTCTGCTTCGACATTTTGAAGCCCCATTTGACGCAGCAGTGACAGGGTCTGTTCTCTTTTATGGTCATCCAGGCTGCGATTTATCTTAAGGCCAAGCAGAATATTTTCCTCTATCGTCTTCCACGGGAATAGGTAATCCTGCTGCAGCATATAGCCAATGTCATTCTCAGCCCTGTTTACCGGTTTATTTTCCAGCAGGACTTTACCGTTCGTTGGCTGGATAAGACCGGCGATGATGGAAAGGAGAGTGGTTTTACCGCAGCCGCTTGGGCCAAGGAAAGAAACGAATTCGCCTTCCTTGACCTCAAGTGAGATGTCCTTAAGGGCAGTTGTGGCAGAAGATACGGTAAAATACGTATGCTGGATACCTTTGAGAGTTAAAAAGTCCATTGGCTGCACCCTTCCTTACTTTAAAATGCTTTCGGCAACGCTTGTATTGACCAGGTCTTCATGCTCAACATACTCAGGGAGTTCGCCTGCTTCATCCATAATGTCCTGGAGGTTGTTCCATTCATCTTCGTCAAGGATAGGATCCGTCGCAAATGATCCCTGGCTTTTATAGCGTTCAATGACTGTCTCGATAATGTCCAGTCCAGTGTCCTCAAAATAGGGCTGGATTACCTCGGCCACTTCCGCTGGGGGTGACGTCTCCACCCATTGCTGGGCTTTATAAATCGCCCGGGTAAACTTCTCGACTGTCTCGGCATTGTTTTTCATGAAGCTTTGTTTTGCCATGAAGGTCGTATAGGGAACAAAACCGGACTCAGTTCCAAATGAGGCGACAATATGGCCCCTGCCTTCTTTTTCAAAAATGCTGGCAGTTGGTTCAAATAACTGGACATAATCGCCTGTTCCCGAGGCAAATGCACTTGAGATGTTTGCAAAATCAATATTTTGGATCAGTTTTAAATCGGCATGTGGGTCAATTCCATGCTGCTTTAACACAAACTCGCCAACCATCTGGGGCATTCCGCCTTTCCGCTGGCCAAGGAAGGTTGACCCTTTTAGCTGTTCCCACGAGAAATTGTCCACTGGGTTCCGGGAAACCAGGAAGGTGCCGTCTGTTTGTGTCAGCTGGGCAAAATTGATTACAGGGTCATTTGAGCCCCTGGCGTAAACATAAATGGAAGTCTCCGAGCCAACCAGGCCTACATCCGCGCCATTGGAGAGAAGGGCAGTCATGACCTTGTCTCCTCCCCAAGCCGTTGTCAGCTCCACTTTCAGCCCTTCTTCTTCAAAGAATCCCTTGGCAAGGGCAACATATTGAGGGGCGTAGAAGATTGAACGCGTCACCTCGGACAGCCTGATGGTTTGAACCTTTTCCGTGCTGCAGGCAGCAAGGGGAAGCGTCAAAGCAAAGGTGAGAAGCAGTAACCATGCTCGTTTGAACCACTTTTTCATTGTAAATCCTCCTCTGGTGCTGGTTTGGGGTAGTGTTACAATTATCGTATGGAAAAGAGCAAAAATGTGTGAATGCCCATTTAATCTGATGTATAAAAAGGAGGTGCCAGGCATTGACAGCGAACGGAGAAATCATTTCAAGGCATAGGTTTCCATCCCCGAACCCTCAGGTCACGATGGAAGTGGTCACCTATTATTCTGGAAGTCTAAAAGTAAAAGGGCTTCTGGCACAGCCGAAGGAAAAGGGCTGTTATGATGGATTTTTATATTTGCGGGGAGGAATTAAGAGCGTCGGCGAGGTTAGGCCGGCTCGGATTGCCCAGTTTGCTTCAGAAGGTTTTATAGTCTTTGCTCCGCATTACCGCGGTAATCGGGGAGGTGAGGGGAATGAGGACTTTGCCGGAAAGGACAGGCAGGATGCCTTTGCGGCTTTTGAACTGCTGCGGTCATTGCCCGACGTGGGCCGGATTCATGTGTTCGGGTTTTCACGCGGCGGCGTCATGGCCCTTTATACAGCCATTCGTTACAAAGAGGCAGCTTCTGTAGTGACCTGGGGAGGTGTCAGCGATATGGCCCTGACATATCTGGAGAGGAAGGATTTAAGGAGGATGATGAAGCGGGTCATTGGAGGAACCCCAGCCAAATTCCCCGGCCGTTACCGCTTCAGGACCCCGCTCTACGACCTGGAAAAACTCGAGGCTCCCGTTTTGATCATTCATGGCGGAAAGGACACGAATGTCTCTGTAGAACATGCCAATCGTCTGGAAAAGCGGCTAAAGGATCTTGGGAAACCGGTGACAAGCTGGTACTTCAATGAATATACCCATTACTTCCCGCCGGCTGTGAACAGGCAGGTGGTAAAAGATTTAACAAATTGGATGAAAACCCAGTCTCAACAATGATAAAATACAGGTAAGAAATCTAGGAAGGAGTGCGCCGTATGGGGATGCCCCTGGAACTGAATACCATGATCGTCACTAAAGGAAGGGAAGAGCGGCTGGAAGAGAACCTGTTCCTGCTGGTAAAGGAAGGTTACCGGCTCTATCCGATTGATATCCCTCTTGAGGTAAAGAAAACGATTGAAGGCGACACTAGCGGAACAGCAATCATCAAGAAGCTTGAATGGTCCGGAAAAGAGACATTTGTGACCTATCAGCTGGTTTCACTTAATTCGACCAATTAAAAAAGCGCCGTTGCGCTTTTTTTGTTTTAGGGAAGTTTGCCCTGGGCTTGGGTGGAGATTGGCGCAAAAAGTCTTCCCGAGGTTGGAGAAATTGCGTTAACGCAGGGTCTTGGCGCAAAAAGTCTTCCCGAGGTTGGAGAAAATGCGTTAATGCAGG